>NZ_JUMS01000058.1:0-126199 GCF_001059415.1 Enterobacter sp. 940_PEND | reverse complement strand
CGGGCTCATAACCCGAAGGTCGTCGGTTCAAATCCGGCCCCCGCAACCAACACTTCTAAAACAATAAACACCCTCAAGGGTGTTTTTTTGTATCTGTCGTTTGTGAATTTGCCGGGCGTTTACCCGGCTGAAAGCGTTATCCGCGTCGCGCCAGCGTCGCCCCGTCAGAGAAATACGCCCGTATCCCCGCCAGAATCGACTCCGCAACCTCCTGCTGGAATTTTGCCGTCTTGAGCTTACGCTCCTCTTCGACGTTACTGATAAACGCGGTTTCGACCAGAATGGACGGGATATCCGGTGCTTTGAGTACCGCAAACCCGGCCTGTTCAACGCTGTTTTTATGCAGCTTATTGATGTTGCCCAGCTTGCCCAGCACCGCTTTACCAAACTTCAGGCTGTCGTTAATGGTCAGCGACTGCACCATATCGAACATAGTGTGGTCGACGTAGCGGTCACCGCTTTTGCTCACGCCGCCAATCAGGTCAGAGGCGTTCTGGGTGTCAGCCAGATATCTTGCTGCGGTACTGGTCGCGCCTTTGGTTGAGAGCGCGAACACCGACGAGCCGCTTGGCTGGCGGCTGGTAAAGGCATCCGCATGGATCGACACGAACAAATCGGCGCGCTGCTTCTGCGCTTTCGCCACCCGGACCTTCAGCGGAATAAAGATATCTTCATTGCGCGTCATATAGGCGCGCATATTACCTTCTTTATCAATCAACGCCTTCAGGCGGCGGGCAATTTGCAGCACAACGTCTTTTTCACGCGTGCGGTATTTCCCCACCGCGCCGGAGTCTTCACCGCCGTGTCCGGGATCGAGCATGATCACAATCGGACGATCGCGCCCTGCTTTCCCCGGCTGCGGACCGCTTTGCGCAGGTGGAACCTGACGCTGCAAGTCGCCCTTGTTGTAATCCTCCAGCAGGGCAAGAAGCGGATCCTGAATATCCGTTGCGTTGGCCGGGTAGAGATCCATCACCAGGCGCTCTTTAAACGTCGCGACGGGCGCCAGGGCGAACAGCTGCGGCTTAACGTTCTGTTTAAGCTCAAACACCATGCGCACGGTTTGTGGATCAAACTGCCCGACGCGAGCCGATTTAATAAACGGATCGTCACCGCGGATCTGCGCCGCCATCCCTTTCAGCACGGAGTTGAGGTTAACGCCTTCGAGATCCACCACCACGCGTTCCGGGTTGCTGAGGGCAAATTGCTTATATTTCAGCACGCGATTGGATTCGACCGTCACGCGCGTATAGGTCGACGACGGCCAGACGCGCACCGCCACCACCTGACTGGTGGCGGCAAGACCGACCTGACTGACGCTAAGCAACCACATTGCCCCGGCCCCTTTTAACAAACGGCGGCGGCTTATTGCTGAATTGGATCCCGACATGCTTCTCCCGAGCAAGAACACTGATTGATATACAAAATGTCCAGATTGACCGAAAACTTTAACGAATGACGCATAAACTGTCATCTATAAAAGGGTAAACAATCATACGCTAACGCACGGATTACTTACCAATTTCTGTGGGTCGCGGAAAATTTGCACTTGCACACGTGGCTATAATCGAATAAAAATACAGAAATTACGAATAAACATTCATTAAGGGTTGTGCCATGGTGAAGGAACGTAGAACCGAACTGGTCCAGGGATTCCGCCATTCTGTTCCCTATATCAACGCCCATCGGGGAAAAACGTTTGTCATCATGCTTGGCGGCGAAGCCATTGAGCATGAAAATTTTTCCAGCATCGTCAATGACATTGGCCTGCTGCACAGCCTCGGGATCCGCCTGGTGGTGGTTTATGGCGCGCGTCCGCAGATCGACGCCAACCTGGCCGCTCACCACCACGAGCCGATTTACCACAAACACACCCGCGTCACCGATGCCAAAACCCTGGAGCTGGTGAAACAGGCGGCGGGTCTGCTGCAGCTGGATATTACCGCGCGTCTCTCCATGAGCCTGAACAATACGCCGCTGCAGGGGGCGCATATCAACGTCGTGAGCGGCAACTTTATCATTGCCCAGCCGCTCGGCGTGGACGATGGCGTGGATTACTGCCACAGCGGCCGTATCCGTCGTATTGATGAGGAAGCTATTCACCGCCAGCTGGACAGCGGCGCCATCGTGCTGATGGGCCCGGTCGCCGTTTCCGTGACCGGCGAAAGCTTTAACCTGACGTCCGAAGAGATCGCCACGCAGCTGGCGATCAAGCTGAAGGCGGAAAAAATGATTGGGTTCTGCTCCTCCCAGGGCGTCGTGGACGCTGAAGGAACAATCGTACCGGAACTCTTCCCGAATGAAGCCCAGGCCCGCGTGGAAGCGCTGGAAGCCGAAGGTGATTACCACTCCGGCACCGTCCGCTTCCTGCGTGGCGCCGTGAAGGCCTGCCGCAGCGGCGTGCGCCGCAGCCACCTGATCAGCTATCAGGAAGACGGGGCCCTGCTGCAGGAGCTATTCTCCCGCGACGGTATTGGTACACAGATTGTGATGGAGAGTGCGGAGCAGATCCGCCGCGCCACCATCAATGACATCGGCGGCATTCTGGAGCTGATCCGCCCGCTGGAACAGCAGGGTATTCTGGTGCGTCGCTCACGCGAACAGCTGGAGATGGAGATCGACAAATTCACCATTATTCAGCGCGATAACCTGACCATTGCCTGCGCCGCGCTCTATCCGTTCCCGGAAGAGAAGATCGGTGAAATGGCCTGCGTGGCGGTGCATCCTGATTACCGTAGCTCTTCACGCGGCGAAATGCTGCTTGAACGCGTGGCGGCACAGGCGCGCCAGATGGGGCTAAGCAAGCTGTTCGTCCTGACGACGCGCAGCATTCACTGGTTCCAGGAGCGCGGATTCACGCCGGTGGATATCGATTCTCTGCCGGAAACGAAGAAAGAGATGTACAACTATCAGCGTCGTTCAAAGGTGCTGATGGCTGACCTGGGATAATACAACGCTTGCCGGATAGCGCTGCGCGTACCCGGCCTGGATGTCTGGCGTTATTCAGAGTGACTCAAATATCGCGCCCAGCCCGCTTCGGCGTTCCGTTCGGGTGGCGATCGCCTGCACCAGCACCCGTTCATCGGTATAGAGCGACAGGCGCTGACGCGCGCGCGTAATGGCGGTATAGATCAGCTCGCGGGTAACGACGGGTGAAAGCTGCGTGGGCAGGATCAGCGCCGCATGGTTAAACTCGGAGCCCTGGGATTTATGCACCGTCATTGCCCATGCGGTTTCATGCTCGGGCAAACGGCTCGGCTGGAAAGACTTCACGCTCCCGTCCGGCATCTGGAACCAGACGCGCAGGCCCTGACCGCAATCGAGCGCAATCCCGATATCCCCATTAAACAACCCCAGCGCGCTGTCGTTGCGGGAGATCATCACCGGTCGCCCTTCATACCAGCGCGAGTGCGGGGTACGGTTAATTTTGCGTTTTTGCGCCAGCAGCTGTTCCAGCCTGTCGTTGAGACCCCGGACGCCAAAGGGGCCTTCCCTCAGCGCACAGAGCAGCTGATACTCGCCAAACGCGGCAATGACCTGCTCCGGCGTACTTTGCTGTTGTACGCCCGTCAGAAAGTGCTGGTACCCCTGCAGGGCGTCGTCCAGCATCGCCTGATACTCTTCCCCGCTTTGCAGCGATTTTTTCTCAATATCCGTAAAGGTACCGTCAAACACCGCAGTGGTGGTGCGCCGGTCGCCCCGGTTCACCGCTGCCGCAAGCTGGCCGATGCCGGAGTCGCTGCCGAAACGGTAGCTTTTTTGCAGCAGACACAGGCTGTCGCGCAGCGCCCCTGCCAGCGAATGGTTTTCAGAGGTGAGCGAACATCCGGTGAGACGGGCTAACTCCTGCGCGCGTTCAGCGGTATATCCCAGGCTGGCATAGGTGCAGATATCCCCCAATACGGCTCCCGCCTCAACGGAGGCAAGCTGGTCGCGATCGCCGAGGAAAATGACACGCGCGTGCGGCGGTAGCGCATCGATCAAACGCGACATCATCGTCAGGTCAATCATCGACGCTTCATCCACCACCAGCACGTCAAGGTGCAATGGATTACCGGCATGATAGCGCAGACGCTGGCTACCCGGCTGTGCGCCAAGCAAACGGTGCAGCGTGCTGGCTTCATTGGGGAAAAGCGCAAGCTGCTCCCCGGTTAGCGGCAGCTTTTGCAGCGCACCGCCTAACGACTCCGTCAGACGCGCCGCCGCTTTACCGGTGGGGGCCGCCAGGCGAATACGGCACTTTTGCTCACCCGAGAGCTGAATCAGCGCGGCAAGCAGTTTTGCCACGGTGGTCGTTTTCCCGGTGCCCGGTCCGCCTGAAATCACCGAGATCCGTCGCGTTAAGGCCACGGCTGCCGCCACTTTCTGCCAGTCTGTCGCGTCGTCAGCGGTAAACAGCGCATCCAGCGTTTGCCGGAGCTGCGCTTCATCGCAGGGAAGCGGGGCGTTGGTCTCGCTGAAGAAGCGCGCTACCGTCAGTTCGTTACGCCACAGCCGGTTAAGATACAAACGCTCGCCGACAAGGATCATTGGCGTCCCGGTATCGGCTCCGCTCACGGCAGGCGAACCGAGTAATATCTCCTGCCAGTCCACTGCGTCCCCCAGCAGCGCGAAACACGCCTGTAAAGCCGGAGGCATTTTCTCATCCACCGCCAGACGCGACAGCGGCAGACATACGTGCCCTTCCCCCGCGTCTTTACTCAGAATGGCGGCGGCAAGCATGACGGCAGGCTCCTCGCCTGCCACCATCATGGCGAACTGCACATCCAGGTGACGCAATAATCGTTGTTCAACCGCGTCCAGCAGTAGCGCCTGCATCGTCATGCCACCTCCTCCGTGCCTGCAGCAAACAGGTTATCCATTTTTTCAATCAGTTCCGCAGCCGGACGCGTGCTAAAGACGCCGGAATGCGGGTCGTTAGCATCCACTCCGCGCAGGAACAGGTAAATTACGCCGCCAAAATGCGCTTCGTAGCGGTAATCGGCCATGCGATGGCGCAGGTAACGGTGCAGCGCAAGGGTGTAAAGCTGGTACTGCAGATCGTAGCGATGCATTTGCATTGCCGAGGCCATCGCGTCCTGGGTGTAGGCTTCGCTGCTTTCACCCAGCCAGTTTGATTTGTAATCCAGCAGGTAGTAGCGCCCTTCGTGGCGGAAAACCAGGTCGATAAAGCCTTTGAGCATCCCCTGCACCTGGCGGAAGTTCAGCGGCGGACATCCGGCGGATAACGGATCGTACTCGCGGATCAGCGCATCAAGCGCTTCGGCCCTGAGCGGGCTGGCGATGGGGAGATAAAACTCCATCTCCACCTGCTTATCTTTGGCGGTCAACTGGTTCAGCGAGATCCCCTGCGTCGTGAGCGGCGCGTGCAGTACCGCGCGGATCCAGTCGGTGAGAACCGGCTGCCACTGTGCGTCGTAGCCGCCACTCTGTAACATCTTCAGCACCCACTCTTCCGATACCGGCTGGGTAAAATCCAGCTCTTCAAACAGGCTGTGCAAAAACGTGCCCGGCGAGGCGCCGCGCGGGAACTGGTGCGGCGTGAGCACTGGCTCAACAGGTACGCTACCGGCTCCTGCGGCATCCACGTCCAGTTTTGGCATCAGATCCTGCGCAATACTCTGCCCGTGCTGCTGCAAACCGGAATAGCTGGTGACCCGCCAGTCGTCGGCAATAGTACGTACCACCTGACGGGCATGGAGCTGTGAGTCACGCAGCTCCGGCATCTGCCAGCGGCTGTTGTCGGGCTGCGACGGAATATGCAGGGCAACATGCTCTGTGCAAAGAGATTCGATGCACTGGCGCAGGCCCGCCGCGTCTTTGGGTTCACCATGCTGAATAAGCCGCCCCAGCGCGCTCAGATGAAAATCGCTCTCCCCGGTCTTTTCGCCACGGCGACGGAACAGAGGCGCAACGCCCAGGCTGCAGTGCCAGACCGAACGGGTCAGCGCCACGTAAAGCAGGCGCAGGTCTTCCGCCAGACGCTCGGCTTCAGCCAGCTCAACGCTGGACTCCGCGTTGCTGAGATCGAGCACCGCCTCAAAAGATTCGCGATCGTGGTAAAAGGCCTGATCCTGCACGCGATAATTGGCGATAAACGGCAGCCAGACCAGCGGATATTCCAGGCCTTTCGACTTGTGAATGGTGACAATCTGCACCAGATGTTTATCACTCTCAAGGCGCATCTGCTGGCTGGACGAATTACTGTTCGGATCGGCAATCTGCTGCGCCAGCCAGCGCACGAGGGCGTGTTCGCTCTCCAGCTGCGTACCGGCTTCCTGCAGCAGTTCGCTGATATGTAAAATATCGGTCAAACGGCGCTCGCCGCCCGCTGTCGCCAGCATATTCTCGGCAATGTGGCGCTGTGCCATGAGCTCGCGCACCATCGCCATGACTCCACGCTTCTGCCATTTTTCGCGGTAGCGAACAAACTCTTCTACCACGGCATCCCACGCGGCTTCGTCATTGTTGAGCGCATCGATATCCCGCGCGTTCAGCCCGAGCATCGCACTCGCCAGTGCGCTACGCAGCGTGCTTTCCCGCTCCGGAGCCAGCACGGCCTGCAGCAGCCATAGCATCTCCTGCGCTTCCAGCGTTTCAAAGACGCTGTCGCGGTTTGAGAGGTAGACGGAGGGGATATTTAGTAACGTCAGGGCGTCGCGGATGAGCGCGGCTTCCTGACGGCTGCGAACCAGCACCGTGATATCGGATGCCTTTACCGGGTTTGGTTTATCCCCCTTCCACAGCAGCGCTTTACCATGCGCGCCCGCACTGAGCCAGTCGCGGATTTGTGCGGCACAGTGCTGGGCCATGGCATTTTGATAGTCGGCAACGCCGCAGCCTTCCCCGTCCAGCAGCCAGAAGTTCATGGCAGGCTGCGTCTCGCCGTTGAACTCGAAGCGCAACGAGGCATTTTTCTCGGCGAATTTTACCGGCTGAAACGGGATCTCCCGGAACATAAACGCCGTATCCATGCGGCTGAAGAGCGCATTGACGCTTTCCACCATGCCGGGAGAGGAGCGCCAGTTAGTATCGAGAGTGTAGTGCGCGTCAACTTCGCTACGGGCTTTCATGTAAGTGAAAATATCCGCACCGCGGAAGGCGTAGATGGCCTGTTTCGGATCGCCGATTAACAACAGCGCGGTACCGGGCTGCTGGCGCCAGATACGGCGGAAAATGCGGTATTGTTGAGGGTCGGTATCCTGAAATTCGTCAATCATCGCCACCGGGAAGCGGGTCCGGATCGCGGCGGCAAGCGCTTCGCCATTTTCACTGCACAGCGCCGCATCGAGGCGGCTCAGCATGTCGTCAAACCCCAGCTCACCCCGGCGGCGTTTTTCACGCGCGACGGCTTCGCGAATTTCCGTCATGGCGCGAGTGATCATCAGATCGTTGAGCGTTAAGGGCTCAGCCAGCAGGGTTTCAATTGCCACAAACAGAGGATGCTCAGGCACAATGCCGTCGGCTTTGGTCCGCTCAACCAGGAAACGCCGGGAAAATTTCTCTAGCGCGTCCGGGAGCTGGTAGCCTCGCGTCTCCTCCTGCGCCCAGGCACTGATCTTGTCGATCCATTTTCCCTGGTTGCCACGGTTAAACTTGCGTCGGTCAATCCCGGAATTTTCGATGATTGCGTCAATCTCGCCAACGGACTCAATCCATTTTTGCTTGATGTCGGCAATTTGCGCGATGATTTTTTCATGCCGTGAGGCCAGGGTTTCATCCGCTGGCGGCGGGGATTTGATGACCGGCGCTTCGCCCTGCAGGTAACGATCGATAGCGCGCAGCAGCGCCTCCGGGCCCTTCCACAGCGCATGTACCGCTTCGGCGATATCGCGCTCTAAAGGATAACAGTGGCGACGCCAGAAATCCGCGCACGCCTGATAGCGAAGAACGGATTCATCTTCAATGAGCTGCTGTTCGAACAGCATGCCGGACTCGAACGCATTCAGGCTCAGCATGCGCTGGCAAAAACCGTGAATGGTAAAGACGGACGCTTCGTCCATTTGCCGTTCAGCGAGCAGCAGCCACTGGGCGGCCTGTTGCTTATCGGCAATCTCTTCCAGAAGGCTCGCGTAGAGAGGGTTATCCGTGCTCTGACGCAGACAGGCGATGCGCAGCTCGTGGATATTGCTGCGAATACGGCCCCGCAGCTCAGCGGTGGCAGCCTCGGTGAAGGTGACTACCAGCAGCTCTTCCACGCTCAAAGGGCGTGGAAAAGCGGCGTTGCCGCCAAGCCCCAGCAGCAGACGCAGGTACAGGGCGGCAATAGTGAAGGTTTTTCCCGTTCCCGCTGAGGCTTCAATCAATCGTTCACCCTGCAGAGGTAAACGTAAGGGATCAAGGGACTCAGCGGTATCGGTCATTCTTTCTTACTCCAGGGCATAGATTGCTGCAGCGCGCTGACGCTCTTCCAGACTTTCCAGCCTTTCGGGTTCACGTACTCCGTTTTCCCGTTCTGGCTACCGGAAACCTGAGACAGGATAGTGATTCCCTGCGGCTTAATGACCGCCTGATGGAAGAAGTCGGCAACCTTCTGCGGCGTCAGCTGTTTTATCTCGGCCACTACTTTATCACGCGAATCAAATTTCAGATTACCGCGATCGAAATCTTTGCTCAGCTGCGAGGCTTCTTCACCCAGCGTCTGCGGCGGCTGCATCACCTGTGCGATGACGGCCTGCTGGATCTGCGCAAACTCTTCCGGCTTCATGGCGCGGAGTTTCGCTTCCACCTGCGGGAAGAAGGCCTGGTAACGCTTCCAGAGATACGCCGGCTGTTTATCGCTGCTTTGCAGCAGGAAACCCAGCCCCCACTGTCGGCCTACGTTCATGGAGAAGGCAAACACCGCGTAGCCAAGCTGCTCCTCAGTGCGTAACTGGTTGTAGAACCACGGCTGAATAATTTGCCCCAGCACGGCACTCTGCGCTGAGCTGGCGAATTCATCATAGCCCGTTGGCACAAATACCGCGGCCAGCGCGGAGTCCGTGCTGTTACCCGCCTTTTCAAAAATCACATTCTGTTTTTTCTCAACCAGCACGTCCTGGTTTCGGCACCACTCGTCGCCTTTCGAACCGAGCTGAGCGCGTACATTCTCTGCCAGGGTTTTGGCCTGGTCCTCACTCATGTTGCCGACGATCAGGAACTCCGGGCGCGTGTTGGTTTTCAGCGCGTCACGGTAAGCCAGCACGTCTTTTAAGGTGATCGAAGGCAACAGCGCGCGGCGGTCCTCTCGCTGGAAATAAGGAACTTGCGACAGCATTTGCGCCGGCATAAGCGCCAGATCGTAAGCTTTGCCCTTCTCCGCAGAATCCATCATCTGCGCATACCACGATTTGGCCTGCTCAAGCTGCTCTTCCGTCGGCGTATAGCTGAAATAACCCTCCAGCAGTGCCTGGAACAGCTGAGGCAAACGCTGGGTATAGCCGTTTGCATTGAGCATCAAACCGTTGTTGGCGTTGGTGGAGAAGCTGATCCCGCCCACGGCCGCCTGGTTGCTGAGCTGATCGAGCGCAATCCCGGCGAGATAGTCATTGAGCGCGAACATCACCTGATTTTTAGCGCTGTTCATCGCTTTCGGGTTACGCAGCACCACGCTGACATCGGCCTTTGGCTCGCTTGCGAAATAGCGGCTAGGGGTATACACCACGCGTAGCGTAGGCTCATCAACGATCAGCGCCGGGTGCGGATAATCTTGAGTCGTTTTGGTCAGCGAGAAGTCATCCGGAATATAGGGGTTCAGCTCCGGCAGCTTCAACGCAATCTCCCCGGACTTCTTCTGCCAGTCGCCGAAGGTCTGTGCGCTGATTTTGTCCACCTGATAAGGAGCATCGACAAAATACGCCGTCTTGTTATGCGGTTCGTTCGGGCTGATGTACCAGATGCGGGCATTCTCCGGCGTCATCATCGCCAGGCGGGCTTTTACCGCATCGGCATCATAGCGGTCGGCAATATTGACCGCATCGAGGGTGTGCTCCACCGGCACGCGGATCATGGTATCCGCCAGCCACTCAACGTAGTCCATGTCGCGCGTAATGGACGGATAGCGGAAATCGAGATCCAGCACGTGCGCGAGCTCATCAAAGTAGCGCTTATCGACGCCTTTCTCACGCAGTAAAGAGAGGTAGCTGAAGATCGCAGCCACCACTTCGTCACGGTTTGCCAGGCCCTTGTCGGTCAGGGTGGCGGAGATCGCCAGCACGCCGCTATTGCCGTTCACAACCGGATCGGAGTCGGCGCGAATACCTTCCACGAGCCCCTGTTTTTGCAGCCAGTCAGAAAGCGTACCCGGACTACGGTTACCTATCAGGTAGGTCACCAGCTCATCGGTTTTACTGCGAAACTTTGCGGTGTTGTTATCGATGCGGAATTCCACGCGCAGCACTTTGCGCGGCAGCGCAGGCACGTAGTGGATCACAATGCCCTTTTGCGCGTCCGTGACCACCGGTACGTCTATCTGCGGCAGGTCGATATTTTTATTCGGCACCCGACCAAACGTTTTAGCCGCCATGCCTGCCAGTTCTGGCAACGGTTTATTGCTGTAGATGACCGCTTTCATCAGGTTGGCGGAGTAGTATTTATCGCGAAACGCGTGCAGGGCATCAAGCACCGGGCTATTCGGTTTGTCGCTTAACGTCTCCAGGTTACCGCCGGAGAAGCGCGAACCCGGGTGCGCAGGGTTGATGGTTTCGGCGCTGACCTGGGCCATGCGCATACCATCTCGCGTGCGGGCAAGGGTCAACTCAGCATTGACGGCATTGCGTTCACGGTCGGCATATTTTTTATCCAGCAGGGGGGCTGCGATTGAATCAGCAAGGCGGTCGACCGCGCCTTCCAGCGCATCATTTTCGACTTCAAGATAAAAGGCCGTGCGGTACGGTGCCGTACTGGCATTGTGGCTGCCGCCATGCATTTTCAAAAATTCGGACAGGCTATCTGGCTGCGGGTATTTTTTTGACCCCATCAGCGTCATATGTTCCAGATAGTGTGCAAGCCCAGGATGCGCGTCAGGATCTTCCAGCGATCCAACCGGCACCACTAATGCCGAGAGGGACTTCACCGCCTGCGGATCGGAAACCAGCAGCACGGTCATGCCGTTATCAAGACGAATAGCCTGATATTGACGAGTATCTTTTTCGCTTTTACGAATAGTTTCCTGAACGGGTTGCCAACCGGAGTCTGCCTGAGTGACAGGTACCCAGAGGGCGAAAAACAAAACAAACGCTTTAAACAAGGTGCTACCTCTTTATCACGGCTACATCATTAACACATTGCGTGCTGGACACGCCAACATCTCTTTATGGGGTACATCAGTCCGTGATAAGAAGTGCATCATAAATGAACACCCCATGCTGCGCAATTTTTATACAGCGCTCAGGACTGATTAAATTTAAACAACGGCAGCAGGTAGCGCTGCGCCTCTTCCGTGATGGCCTCAAAGTACTCTGGCTCAAGCGTTCGCCATAAGCGCTGATACCAGACATCTTCACCTTCGCCCCGCACCATCATGTTACCTTCGTAGGCCTGCATAAATTTACTGCGCGCTTTCTGCAGTGACGCCTCATCCGTTAACATCGCATCATTCTGTACGTCATAACAGGCTTTTATCCAGGCGCCGCCACTTTCCGGCAGTACCAGGAGCGGTTTGTTCATTCCCTGACGGTAGCCCTCAATGTACAAAGACAGATACCGTAACGCCTGCTCAGACTCCATCGGCGGGAAGCGCCATTCGCCCTCTTTGCGCACGAAAATCCGACTTTCACCTTTATGACCATCCGCACTGTAGACAAGATGTTCCAGCCAGAGTTGCAAACCCTGTGAAACGCTAAGCATAGAGGGCCGCCAGCGCAGCAGCCCGTCCGGCTGAACCTGGGTTAACCAGCCCGTGAGCTGTACACCATTGCAGTTGAGATCGATTTCAATGCTTTTCCCTGGCTGTCGGCACGCTCTTACGCGCTCTGCCAGGGCGGTCATCTCCTGACACTGCGCCTCCCAGACAATTTCCCCGAACGCCCCATAGGGCAGCTGCCCTGCAGCACGGTAGCGGCGATAAAGTTTGTCAGCATCTTCCTCTTCAACCAGCGCATTCAACAGCTGCAGGTTTAACTGGTAGCGCTCCAGCCCTTCCAGCGTAAAGGGCTCTGCATCAGGAATTTCACTCTCTTCAGAACGGAAGTTGACCTGCAATCGCTGCTGGAAGAAGGCGCGCACCGGATGCGCCCAAAACCGCTGAAGCTGTTCAAAGGTCAGGGTATCGACAGGGCGCGGGTCAAGTTCCTGTATGAAATCGGTATGCGCACTCCCCTCCTTTTTCGCTGCCGGTAACCACTCCTGCGCATAGCTCTGGCGCTCGCTGGGCGTGTAGTTCACCGGCTCAAACGGCATGCGGCTGTGGAAACAGGTGATATGAGATTTCACCCTCTTCTCGCTTTCATCGCAGTTGCGCTCTTCATCCCCCGGCAGATAGTGACTCTGGCCGATATAGTCCACCAGCTCCTGCACCAGAACGGAGGGAAAACGCTCGCTGTTGTCCTGAATGGAACGGCCGATATAGCTGATATAGAGCTTACTCTGGGCGGAAATGAGCGCCTCAAGGAAGAGGTAGCGGTCATCATCGCGGCGGCTACGGTCGCCCCGCTTTGGATCTGCGCTCATCAAATCGAACCCCAGCGGCGCCAGCGCGCGCGGATAAACGCCGTCGTTCATGCCAAGCAGACAGACCACTTTAAACGGGATAGAACGCATTGGCATCAGGGTGCAGATATTGATGGGACCTGCCAGGAAACGCTGGCTGATTCGCTCCTGATCGAGCCGCTGCGTCAGCTCATCCCTTAACAGCGACAGCGGGATGGCCTCCTGATAGTGGGAGTTCACGCCTTCGTCGATGATCGCCTGCCACTGCGTTTCAATCAGTGCCATTGCCGCTTCGGTGTCACTGTCTGGCAGGAAGAAATCATTAAGCAATGCCCTGCAAACCGGAAGCCACGCTTCAAGCGGACGCGGCTGCATCAGCTCGTGTCGCCAGCGGTTAAGCTGCATCAGGAGTGACGCTAAATGCCCCACCAGTTCAGCAATTAACCCGCTGGACTCATCGTAAGGCAGCACCTCATTCCACTCGCCCTGGCTGCTCTCCATGGCGTAGCCCAGCAGCATACGCGTCAGGCCAAAACGCCACGTGTGCTGCCCGGTAGGAGGAAGTTCGAACTCCTGAACGTTATCGTCATCGATCCCCCAGCGTACGCCAGATTCGTTCACCCACTGACGAAGGTAGCGCAGCCCCTCTTCAGTGATGTTAAAGCGTGCAGCCAGCACGGGAACATCCAGTAACGCCAGGACATCTTCGGAGATAAAGCGGCTATCCGGCAGTGAAAGCAGAGTGATAAAGGCCTGCAGTGCCGGATGCGACTGGCGGGCACGACGGTCAGAGATAGCGTAAGGCAGATATCGCTCGCCCGTCGCACTGCCAAAAACGGCCTGAATGAAGGGACTGTAGCTGTCGATATCCGCCACCATCACCACGATATCGCGTGGCGTCAGTTCGGGATCGTCCTGCAGCATCGCCAGCAGCTGGTCGTGAAGCACTTCGACCTCACGCTGAGGGCTATGGCAAACGTGGATCGTGATGCTGCGATCGTCAGCATCCAGCTTGCGCTTGCTGTCGCTACGTTCGAATTCGTTCGCCGTCACGCCCATCACGGCACGGTTTTCCAGATCGAGGATATCCAGCTGAATATGATGCAGCAGGCTATCAGGGGCAATATCGACAAAGGCATCCACGTCGCCTTCGCCTGATGAAGTGATGTCTGAAAGCATGTGAATGTAGTCACGCCCCAGCTTCCCCCACGAGGCAAGCAGTGGATTGGGCAGGTTCTGGATACCGTCTTCATCAAAAAGTTGCCCGGCAGTCGAGCCGTCTTTAAACAGCGGGACGGAACGTTCTTCAAAAAGGCGCTTTCGTTGGCGAGTTACCAGCCGCGCAAGCCAACGTTCGTCGAGGATATCCCCCCAATACTGTCGGCAAGGGTTGGTGAACAAAATATGGATATCAATATGTTTACCCAGCGCGTTCAACGCCTTCAGATAAACAGGCGGTAAGGCGGATATCCCGCAGATAAAAACGCGTGACGGCAGTCGGGCCGGGCGCTCCGGGGCATTCTCGAGTATTGAGATAAACCGCTCGTACAGGTTGGCACGATGCCACTTAGGCTGCCCAAGTTTCTCCGTATGCTCTACCAGTGCTTTCCACAGCGGTGCCTGCCATATTTGCGCCTCCGGTAGCCCTTCAACCAACTCGCCCGCTTCCCAACGAATTAACCAGTCAGAACGGTAAACAAGGTATTGGTCGTAGAGATCGGCGGTACGCGACGCCAGCTGGAACAGCTTGCGCTTATCGGTATCGTCATTGAGGTAGTGGCGCAGCATGGCGAATTCATCGTGCTGCAGCATTTCCGGCAGCAGCGCCATGAGCTTCCAGCTCATGCCTTGTTTGTTGAAGGCGCTCTGCTCCGGGATGTCCGGCAACACGCGCACAAACATCTCCCAGATAAAACTCGCGGGCAGCGGGAAATCAATATTTGCGGCTATGCCAAATTTACGGGAAAGCGACATTTGCAGCCACTGTGCCATACCGGTGCTCTGCACCAGCACCATTTCAGGCTCAAAAGGATCGTCAAGCCGCTCGCGCTCAACGATAAATTCCATCAGCGCTTCCAGCACATCCAGACGATTTGAGTGGTAGACCCTTAACATAGACGCTCCCGACTACTGGCTAACCGGGCAATGCAGACGCGTTATCTCACCGCGCCGCCCCAGAGGAGAAATAAGTGTGACCGTGATGCTGACACATCCTGCGTGCGTTGTCTGCCCCCGACTGGCCTGCCAGCCTGCCGGGAGAACGTTTGTTGAGAGCTGAGACTGATTCCAGGCATGGTGCCAGAGCTGGCGATACTGATTAAACAGGGTAAACCGCGCCGCCAGCGCCCGGTGATAACCGGACAAAGCCGTCACGACGATCACCAGCAGCATCATCGCCAGCAGTACCTCAACCATGCTAAACCCTTTTTCTCTGTTTACGGCAGCTGGCATAACGCGCTCTCCTTAAGGGGACAAAAATCACTCCAGCCGTGAGGCGAAAAGCGAACGTTCCCGTCGACAATCTCTCCTGAGCGCCAAAGCAGCAGGCCGCTGTCTCCGGCAATCAGCAGCACACGTGCCCCACTCAGCTGGCGCAAACACACTCGCCACGCCGGTGTCTCCTTGCACTGAACCTGTGTCTCTGACGACCAGCTCTGAACCCGTCCCCATTCAAGCGCGGACTGCACCGTCGCCTGCTGCTGAATCGAACTTTTCTCACCGCCAACGAGCGCGCTAAAGGTTGTGAGCTGCTGATTGAGACCGGTGAGGATCAGGGTACCGAGCACCAGTAAAAGCAGAACCATCGCCAGCGAAGACATTCCGCGTTGACGATTCACAGGTTGTACCCCGTGACCGTATACAACGCCTGCCAGGGTTCCCCCTGCTCGCCTTTACGAATCGCCGCCAGTTCGATATTCACCTCTGGCGCAAAACCGGCATGTTCCACTGTCCTCACCACAAAATGCGCGATCGTTAGCCTGTCCGGGTCCGTGAGCTTTTCCCATCCTTTTCCTTCACATGAGGTCGCTCCACGCTGGGTTTCAAGCGCACCAGACTCCAGTCGAAAACCGTTGCTGTCATTTTCTGATGAGCTGTTATCCCAACTGCCGTTACTGTTGGCATCCCACCGCACAATGACGCAACTTCCTTGCCTGGCGGTCACCAGCGCCTGTCCCTGACAGTTTCCCGCACAGTACCCCGCACGCTGGAGCTGTTTGCCCAGGGCAAACAGGTGGTGCCAGACCTCTTCCTCCAGTTGTCTCTGGCCAGATTGCGCTAAGACCGCCCGCTGCAAGCCGGGTAAAAAACGCGATGCGCTTATCAGCAGGAGGCTGCTAATCGCCGTGGCAATCAGAACTTCAGTCAGTGAGAAACCACGCTGCTTCATCGACATGAACCTCCTGCAGAGACCTTACACATCCTGATGCGTCCTCCATTTGAGACAATAATCAGCCATTCTCCCGCACGGCTTTGAACGCGTATCCGCCCTGCCCATGCCGTATCCTTTAATCCATAGAACGCGAGCGACGGCGTTACCTCGCCGATCGCGACCTCAGGCCAGAGTGGTATCAGCACAAAGGGACTGCCCTTCTCACAGCCTTGCACGGCAGAGCTCACCAGACAATCCATGCCTGCCACCCGCAGACGGGTAATTTGATGGTCGCGGTTGTAGCGGTTGGCATGGTTGCGCAGAAACAGCAGGTAATCTCGCACCTGACTGGCGGTTTGCCACAGCCGCTGCTGCCGCTGCCAGCTGTCCCAGCCGTACAGCCCTGAGGCGCTGAGGATAACGACAAGCGAAATCGCGACCAGCGTTTCGATAAGCGTAAAACCGTTCTCTTTTTTCATACCGGGAGTGTGGCGAAGCGCCGTGAACATGACGAGCGACGGTTCTTCGTTTTACGAGGCGTTATCCGAGGAATTGAGAGTGTTGCAGCGCGTTGCACGCTTTCTGGATAGCGCTTCGGGAAACGGGATAAAGGCGAAAAAAAACCGGCGCTAAAGAGCACCGGTTGTGTCACGCTTTATCGCATCAGATAGCGACAGGCGCTTTGATGCCCGGATGCGGGTCATAGCCCTCAATCTCGAAATCATCAAAGCGGTAGTCGAAGATTGATGCCGGTTTGCGCTTGATAATCAGCTTCGGCAGAGCACGCGGTTCGCGAGTCAGCTGGAGATGCGTCTGTTCCATATGGTTGCTGTAAAGATGGGTGTCCCCACCGGTCCAGACAAAATCACCCACTTCCAGATCGCACTGCTGCGCCATCATGTGGACCAACAACGCATAGCTGGCAATGTTAAACGGCAGGCCGAGGAACACGTCACAGGAGCGCTGGTAGAGCTGACAAGAAAGCTTTCCATCCGCCACATAGAACTGGAAGAACGCATGGCACGGTGCAAGCGCCATTTTATCCAGCTCGCCGACGTTCCAGGCGGAAACGATGATTCGGCGCGAGTCCGGATCGTTTTTCAGCTGGTTCATCACGGTGGTGATCTGGTCAATATGGCGACCATCAGGCGTCGGCCAGGCGCGCCACTGCTTGCCGTAAACCGGGCCCAGGTTGCCATTTTCATCTGCCCACTCGTCCCAGATTGAGACGTTATTTTCGTGCAGATACGCAACGTTGGTATCGCCTTGCAGGAACCAGAGCAGTTCATGAATGATCGAGCGCAGGTGGCAGCGCTTTGTCGTCACCAGTGGGAAGCCTTCTTGCAGATTGAAGCGCATCTGGTGGCCAAAAATGGAGAGCGTACCGGTGCCGGTGCGGTCGTTTTTCGGCGTGCCCTCGTCGAGCACTTTTTTCATCAATTCAAGATACTGTTTCATGGTTCCTCAGGAAATTTGTTGCTGTGGACGACGACGATACGCCCAAATCATCATAATGGCACCCGCGACAATCATCGGAATGGAGAGGATCTGCCCCATGCTGATGTACTGTACCCATTCGCCGGTAAACTGTGCGTCAGGCTGACGGAAGAACTCGACGATAATACGGAATGCGCCGTAGCCAATCAGGAACAGGCCGGAGACAGCGCCCATCGGACGCGGTTTGCGGATAAACAGGTTGAGGATGATAAACAGCACCACGCCTTCCAGCGCCAGCTCGTACAGCTGAGACATATGGCGCGGCAGAACGCCGTAGGTATCAAAAATGGACTGCCACTCCGGGTGTGATGGCAGCAGCGCGATATCCTCTGCGCGGGAGCCCGGGAAGAGCATCGTGTACGGCACGCTCGGGTCGACGCGGCCCCACAGCTCACCGTTGATAAAGTTACCCAGACGGCCAGCGCCGAGACCAAACGGGATCAGCGGTGCGATAAAATCTGAAACCTGGAAGAAGTTGCGTTTGGTGCGTTTGGCAAAAATCACCATCACCAGGATCACCCCAATCAGGCCGCCGTGGAAGGACATGCCGCCATCCCAGACGCGGAACAGATAGAGAGGGTCATTCAGGAATACCGGGAAGTTATAGAACAGCACATACCCAATACGGCCACCGAGGAACACGCCGAGGAAGCCCGCATAGAGCAGGTTTTCAACTTCGTTTTTCGTCCAGCCGCTGCCCGGACGACTGGCGCGACGGCCAGCGAGCCACATGGCAAAAATGAAGCCCACCAGGTACATCAGACCGTACCAGTGAAGCGAAACAGGTCCTACTGAGAAAATGACCGGATCAAATTCCGGAAAATGCAGATAACCACTGTTCATCTGTCACCACAAGATGTTGTTATTCCGCTGAAAGTGGACAGCGGTAGAAATGCGATTCTGCCGTAAGCAGAGGCTCCAAAGTTGCGAATCATAGCACAAGGCGGGCGCGGAGGATGCGCCAGAGATGTAAAAGATGTGTATAGGGTTTTATGCGCGCTGGAGCCCTCTCCCGGAGGGAGAGGCAGAAAGATGATTAGCGGCCGCCGCGGATCAGGCCGCCCATACCGCGTCGTTCCATAAACGCTGCGACCTGATGACGAACCTCTGCTGCCAGCTGCGCGTCAAGGCTGCGTTCAGCCAGCTCGCGGGCATCGTTGATGTCGATATGCCGCAGCAGGTACTTCACGCGGGCGACAGCGCGACCGTTCATCGACAGATGGCGGTATCCCAGACCAATCAGGATCGCAACGCACATTGAATCCCCGGCCATTTCACCGCACAGGCGTAAATCAATGCCGTACTGTTCCGCTTCACGGGCAATCATCGCTAACGCGCGAATGATCGCCGGATGCAGGCTGTCGTAGATACTGGCGACACGGGTGTTGTTACGGTCGACGGCCAGAATATATTGCGTCAGGTCGTTCGTGCCGACAGAGATAAAATCAACACGGTTTGCCAGCTGCGGCAGCATAAAGACCATAGACGGCACTTCAAGCATCACCCCGATCCGCGGTTTCGGGATCGCATAGCCGATCATCTCTTCCACTTCACGGCCTGCACGTTCGATCAGTCGCCGGGACTCGTCGATCTCATCAATGCTGGTGACCATCGGGAGTAAGATGCTGAGATTGCCCGTCGCCGCGTTGGCGCGCAGCATTGCACGCACCTGGATCAGGAAGATCTCCGGCTGATCGAGCGTAATGCGGATCCCACGCCAGCCCAGGCACGGGTTTTCTTCGCTGATCGGCATATAGGGCAGCTGTTTATCCGCGCCGACATCGAGGGTTCGCAGGGTGACAGGTTTGTCGTTAAACATCTGCAGCATCCCCTGATACTGCGCCACCTGCTCCTCTTCGGAGGGGAAACCGCTCTGCAGCATGAACGGGATTTCAGTACGGTACAGGCCAATACCGTCGATGCGGCTGCCAAGCTTTTCTTCATGCTCAGGGCTTAAACCGGCGTTGAGCATGACTTTGATCCGCTCTCCGCTCTTAAGCTGTGCGGGCAGGTTAACGTCATCCTCCGCCAGCTTGCTTAATTCATTCTCTTCGCTGATAAGTCGCTGGTATTCCTGGAGCAGAACCGGCTCAGGATCGACCAGCAGCTCACCGCGATAGCCGTCAACCACCAGCGTACGGCGGTGCAGTACCGACGGCTGGATGTCGGCCCCCATTACGGTTGGGATACCCAGCGCGCGCACCATAATGGCGGCATGCGAGTTGGCGGCACCATCGCGCACCACCACACCGGCCAGCCTGTCCTGGGGCAGTTCAGCCAGCGTCGTTGCCGAGAGTTCATCGGCGACCAGAACAAACCGTTTTGGCCAGGCATTCGGCCCCTGAATGGTGTCATCGAGATGGAACAGCAGACGCTGTCCCAGGGCGCGGAGATCGCCAGCCCGCTCTTTCAGGTAACCGTCGGTCAGTGCCGCAAATTGGTCGGCAAATTTTTCGATGACCTTCTTAACCGCCCACTCTGCGACCGAGCCTTTATCCACTTCCGCAAAAAGCTCACGACGCAGACGCGCGTCGGAGAGCAGATGCGAATAGAGGTCGAAGATGGCCGCCGTCTCTTTCTGTGCGCCTGCGGCAAAACGCTTGCTGTAACGACGAAATTCATTCGCCGCCTCTTCCAGCGCAGCGGTAAGACGCTCGCGCTCAAGCGCTTCATCAAGCGTAGAGGCTTCGTAAACCTGCTCCATCAGCGGCAGCGTGGCGTCCATCCAGCCTTCCGCAATCGCTACGCCTGGCGATGCCGGAAGGGCACGAATGCGCGTATGGCGATACTGACCAAAGAGCGCGGCAAGCTGGGACTGGGAGAGGATCGCCGCCATCTGCGTGGCCAGCGTGACGAGGAAAGACTCTTCGCTTTCATCGTACTGACGTAGCTCGCGCTGCTGGACTACCAGCACGCCGAGCAGCTGGCGACGCTGGATAATCGGCACGCCAAGGAAAGCGCGGAAGCGCTCTTCTTTTACGGAAGGGATGTATTTAAAGCTGGGGTGTTTTTGCGCATCAGCAAGGTTGATGGGTTCAGCCAGCCGCCCAACCAGACCCACGATACCTTCATCAAAGGCAAGCGTGACGGTGCGTCCACGTGGTTTTTTCAAACCACGGGTCGCCATCAGGTAATAGCAGCGCCGATCGTGGTCGGCCAGATATACCGAACAGACCTCGGTCTCCATCGCAAGACAGATGTCAGTAACCAGAATATTCAGCGCCTCGTTCAGACGCGGAGCACTGGCCACCTTCTCGACTATTTCTCGCAAGCGGGTGAGCATGATTTGCGTAGCTTAACCTCTTTTACGTCGCCAGGCAGGTGCGCTCTGCGGCTTAGGCGGGATCTCCTGCAGCTGCATTACCACACTTGCAAACTCTTTCATCACCCTACGGTAAACATCGCGTTTAAATGACACGACCTGACGAACAGGATACCAATAGCTCACCCAGCGCCAGCCATCGAACTCCGGCGTACTGCTGGTTTGCATATTGATGTCTGAATCGTTGCCCACCAACTGCAACAGAAACCACTTCTGTTTCTGGCCGATACAAACCGGCTTTGTGTCCCAACGCACCAAACGTTTCGGTAACTTGTAACGCAACCAGTTGCGGGTCGAAGCCAGGATGCGAACATCTTTTCGGCTCAAACCGACCTCTTCAAAAAGCTCCCGGTACATCGCTTGTTCTGGGGACTCTCCCGGATTGATCCCGCCTTGCGGGAACTGCCAGGAGTGCTGACCATATCGCCGGGCCCACATTACCTGGCCCTGACGATTACAAATTACTATTCCTACGTTCGGGCGGTAGCCATCGTCATCAATCACCGGACTACCCCAAATTAAACCTTATATATGAATGATTGTTTCACACTACAGGGAGGCGGTAAACCACTCTCTTACAGGGCTGCAACCTAATAACATTTGAATAACTCACAAATAAGTACTGAGTTATAAACAGATGAGAGGCAGTGAAGGGAATTTTATTCACCTTTTCTGTGGATATAGTTGTGAAGAAGTGTCTGATTACCGATGAACAACCTCAAACCCTGTTTTGCCAACGCTTTCGAGTCATTCAAATAATTCAATATTTTTCATAAAGTTAAATGTGTTTTTATGAACAAAAAACAGAATAGCGTGACGATCGTCACATCAGGGATCGTCGTACTGATGAAAGATCGAACAGCGTCGGTTTTATCCACAGATTGTGCCAATAAGTTAGTCACAATTTGTTTGAAAATTCGATTTTCATCGCACGTCAAGGCTGTAAATTGAAACAGTAGTCAGGGTTATGCCCAGTTATCCCATTTTTCTGTGGATAACATGGTGTAAGATCCTGTTCATTGTCAGTGACCAGATTTGAACAACCGGTTTTCTGAGTCTGGTGAAACGATTTAAAAGCAATAAAAAAACCTATAAATCATATACATGGAATATTGGTACAGAAATAGTTAAACTCTATCCACAGGGGACAATTTCTTCGTTTATTTTTTAATCAAAAGGTTACCTTCATGCATCTGCTTACACCCTTGCTCTCACCGCCGTCCAGCGAGGGCCAGTTGCTACAGCAGGCACAGCGTCTGGCAGGCTTTTCGCTTGGCGAGCTGGCGGCAATGGCAGGGCTTCAGATCCCGAAGGATCTAAAACGGGATAAAGGCTGGATCGGCATGCTGCTCGAGCTGTGGCTGGGCGCCAGCGCAGGGAGCAAACCCGAGCAGGATTTTGCAGCGCTTGGCGTGGAGTTAAAAACCATCCCCATAGACAGCCAGGGCAAGCCCCTTGAGACCACCTTCGTCTGCGTTGCGCCATTAACCGGCAACACCGGCGTGACGTGGGAAACCAGCCACGTTCGCCACAAGCTGAAGCGCGTGTTGTGGGTGCCGGTTGAAGGTGAGCGTCAGATCCCGCTGGCTGAGCGTCGCGTTGGCGCGCCGCTGCTCTGGAGCCCGAACGACGATGAGGAGCAACAGCTGCGTCTGGACTGGGAAGAGCTGATGGACATGATCGTGCTTGGGCAGGTAGAGCGCATCACCGCCCGGCACGGAGAAGTATTACAGCTGCGCCCGAAAGCGGCCAACAGTAAAGCGCTTACCGAGGCAATTGGCGCGCAGGGCGAGCCGATACTGACGCTGCCGCGCGGTTTTTATCTCAAAAAGAATTTCACCGGCGCACTCCTGGCACGTCATTTCCTCCTAAAAACATAGTTTTTTACTTATTTTGCGAGCTCCCAAACATAATCGACTGCTTTTTAAGATTTTACCGCTTCCTCCTGTTGCAATATCAGGTTAAAACTAAACTATGATTTGATACGCGCCAGATGAGGACGATAACGATGAAAAAATGGGCAGTGTTAGTTTCAGCAGTCGGTTTAGCGTTTGCCGTATCGGGCTGTAGCAGCGATTACGTTATGGCGACAAAAGACGGTCGAATGATCCTGACCGACGGCAAACCCGAAGTCGACGATGATACCGGTCTGGTCAGCTACCGCGACCAGGAAGGCAATAAAATGCAGATCAATCGCGACGAAGTATCGCAAATTATCGAGCGATAAACAGAGAGAGGTCAGTCGCTTGCTGGCCTTTTTGATTTTTTTCTTCCCCTTTTGCTTCCCCTCTGCCATGTTTATATTCCTTTGTCGGGCACGCCCTGACGCGGTCTATAAGTCTACTGAGGAAGCCGGCTATGCATTATCACCGTATCCCCCACAGCGCTCTGGAAATAAGCCAACTGGGGTTGGGCACGATGACATTTGGTGAACAAAACAGCGAAGCCGATGCCCATGCACAACTCGATTACGCCGTCAGCCAGGGGATTAACCTGATTGATGTCGCGGAGATGTACCCTGTTCCGCCACGTCCGGAAACGCAGGGACTTACCGAAACCTACGTCGGTAACTGGCTGGCAAAACGCGGCAACCGTGAAAAGCTGGTGATTGCCTCAAAAGTCAGTGGTCCCGCGCGCAACAACGATACCGGGATCCGCCCGAATCAGATCCTCGATCGTAAGAATATCCGCGCCGCACTGGACGCCAGCCTGAAGCGCCTGCAAACCGACTACCTCGACCTGTATCAGGTGCACTGGCCGCAGCGTCCAACCAACTGCTTTGGTAAGCTCGGCTATAGCTGGAATGAGAGCGCCCCCGCCGTAACGCTGCTGGAAACGCTGGAAGCGCTGACCGAGTGCCAGCGCGCGGGAAAAATCCGCTACATTGGCGTCTCTAACGAAACGGCCTTTGGCGTAATGCGCTATCTGCACCTGGCGGATAAACACGATCTGCCGCGTATCGTCACCATCCAGAATCCGTACAGCCTGCTTAACCGTAGCTATGAGGTTGGTCTGGCCGAAGTGACGCAATATGAAGAAGTGGAACTGCTCGCCTATTCCTGTCTCGGCTTTGGCACGCTGACGGGGAAATACCTGAACGGCGCGAAACCGGCCGGGGCGCGAAATACCCTCTTTAGCCGCTTTACCCGCTACAGCGGCGAGCAGACGCAGAAAGCCGTTGCCGCCTATGTGGATATCGCAAAGCGTCACGGTCTTGACCCTGCCCAGATGGCGCTGGCCTTCGTACGCCGTCAGCCGTTTGTTGCCAGCACCCTGCTGGGCGCGACCACGATGGAACAGCTGAAAACCAATATTGAGAGTTTCCATCTGAACCTGAGTGAAGAGGTGTTAGCGGAGATTGAAGCGGTGCATCAGGTTTATACGTATCCTGCGCCGTAATAAAAGCAAAACGGCAACGCACGTTGCCGTTTTTAGGGTTTGCTCCCTCTCCCTGTAGGAGAGGGCCAGAGTGAGGACATCAGGCCGCACTTATCAGCGCCGACGTTGCCAGATCCACAATCCCGCAATCGCCAGCGCAAACAGCCCGCCAAACCCGACGCCAATCCCCACCACCGGCACACCGACTTTTACCGCCAGCGAGTAGAGCCCCAGCATTAGCAGCATCGCCAGGTTTTCACCCAGGTTTTGTACCGCGATGGCATTCCCCGCCCCGATGGTCTGCTTGCCACGTTCCTGCAGCAACGCGTTCAGCGGCACCACGAAGAAACCGCCCAGAATACCAATCAGGATGAGGAGGACATACGCAGGCAATAATGCATGTTGCAGCGAGAAAATCAGCACCACGACGCCAATCAGGATCCCTGCGGGCATGCAGCGTGCTACGGTCTCTAGCGTCACCAGCTTCGCCGCCGCGCCAGCTCCCACCACAATGCCGATGGCCACCATCGCGTTAAGATAGGTCGGCGTCGCGTTGTCGGTAATTCCCAGCGCCACCGGCACCCACAGCACCAGCAGGAAGCGCAGCGTGACGCCCGCCCCCCAAAACATACTGGTTCCCATCAGGGAGAAACGCGTTTCTCCGTTACGCCACAGCACGCGACAGGCGGTAAAGAAACTGCCTGTCATCGGTTTAAAGCGCCAGGATTGCCCCGGGCGAGCCACAGGTAGCTTAGGAATAAACAGGTTCGCCACAACTGCCCCGCCATACACCACCGCGCAGATGCCCAGTGCCGCCAGGACATGCCAGTCGGCCAGTACGCCGCCCGCGACGGATCCAAGCAGGATTGCGGCGATGGTTGACGACTCCATCAGGCCGTTGGCTTTCACCAGCTTATCGCCCGTGGTCAGTTCTCCGAGAATGCCGTACTTAGCCGGGGAGTAAGCGGCAGCGCCAATGCCCACCAGCGTGTAACCAATAAACGGATTGAAGCCAAAGCAAATGCTGGCGGCACCCAGCAGCTTGAGACCGTTGGCAAACATCATCACCCGGCCTTTCGGGAAACTGTCCGCCACCTGCCCGACGAACGGAGCAAAGATAATGTAAGCGCCCACAAACACCATCTGCAGGATCGGCTGGCTCCAGTCGGGGTAAAACTCGGCCTTCAGCAGCGCCAGCGTGGCAAACAGCAGCGCGTTATCACCAAACGCAGAGAGAAACTGCGCAGCGATAACGGCCATCATGCCTTTCGATCTGAGCGATGTGTTAGTGTGTACTGACTCACGCATTTTGCTGTTCCGCCTCTTCAACCATGCCTTTCAGGGTCACGAAATCGGGCTTCCCGCTACCCAGCACCGGGAGCTGCTTCAGGAAGCGAATATCGCGCGGCACCGCCAGTTCAGGAATACCGTGTTCACGCGCATAGCTCAGTAACCTGTCGCGCTTAAGCTCAGCGTCAGTCGTAAACAGCACCAGCGCCTCGCCTTTGCTGGCATCACTCTTCACCACCGTCGCATGCATCTTATCCGCGGAGACGGCCGTCGCCAGCTGCTCAACCATTTCCAGAGAGACCATTTCACCGGCGATTTTGGCGAAGCGCTTCGCGCGTCCCTGAATCTGTACAAAGCCTTGTTCATCAAAACGGACAATATCACCGGTGTCGTACCAGCCGGTTTCAACCTCGCCGTTGACGTTTTCAGCCGTCGGCACCTCAAGCACGCCTGGGTTTTCCACGCGCAGATAACCGTTCATCACGTTTGGCCCTTTCAGCTGCAGACGGCCACCGTCCTCAATGCCCGGCACGGCCAGCAGACGCGCATCCATCCCCGGCAGAATTCGGCCAACAGTACCCGGCTTCGCCGCCATCGGTACGTTAATCGAGACCACGGGAGCACACTCGGTAACGCCATAGCCTTCGAGAATGCGCAGGCCAAACTTGTCCTGCCAGATCTGACGCGTGCTCTCCTGCAGTTTTTCCGCACCGGCCACCACATACCGCACGCGATAGAAGTCATACGGATTGGCGAAGCGCGCGTAGTTGCCGAGGAAGGTTGAGGTGCCGAACAGAACGGTGCAGTTACGGTCATACACCAGCTCCGGCACAATGCGATAATGCAGCGGGCTTGGATAAAGGAACACTTCTGCGCCGGTCAGCAGCGGCGTAAACAGCCCCACCGTCAGGCCAAAGGAGTGGAACAGCGGCAGCGCCGACATAAAACGGTCATTCGCGGTAAAGTCGGCAATGCTTTTGATCTGTTCAACGTTCGCCAGAATGCTCTTGTGGCTGTGGACGACGCCTTTCGGGTTGCCCTCCGATCCCGACGTGAAGAGAATGATCGCGTCATCTTCCGGCTGCTGTTTGACCTGCGCCAGACGCGGCATCAGCAGGTGAGCAAAAATCCACAGCTTGTCGCCGGTGGTCACGTCCGCTTTCAGATCCTCCAGGAAGACCCAGCGCACCTGGGTGAGCTGCTCGGGAAGATGCCAGAGCTTGCCTTTGTCCAGGAACTGACGAGAGGTAAAGACGGTATTAATCTGGGCAGCGGTGATGGCGCTGGTCAGCCCTTTCACGCCCGCCGTGTAGTTCATCATTGCCGGGATGCGCCCCCGGGAAACCGCACCAAAAATCACCGCCGCGCTGATGCCTGCGTTAGGCAGCATCAGGCCAATCTTTTCGCCCTTCATGCTGTATTTCTCAAGAATGCGGCCCACAAAGAGGGTCTTAGTCAGCAGCTTGCGATAGGTATCCGGGGTAAAGTTGATGTCTTCGATGCAGTTTTTCTTCGCGCCATAGCGGTGCTGCGCGGAAAGCAGAGATTCGTACAGCGTTTCGCGCGGACGCACGGCCATGCGCGCTTCCATCATAATCTGATGCAGCATTTCCCCGGCGATTTTACGGCGATCGCGGGCACGCGGGGCGTCCGGCATCGGTAACGACGTGGGCGGCAGAATATGCAGCGTGATTTTTGGGAACAGACGCTGCTTCACCAGCCCCTTCAGTCGGCTGAAATGGGTCAACTCTGCGCCTTCAATACGCAGCGGCACCACGGTCGCTTTTGATTTCGCTGCAACAAACCCCGCGCCATCGTAGATTTTCATCAGCGAACCGGTCACGGAGATACGCCCTTCCGGGAAAATAACCACCGGACGCCCCTGCTCAACCAGACGCACCAGATGCTTAATCATCATCGGCTTTGTCGGGTCGAGCGGCACAAAATCAATCAGCGGCGTGAGCCAGCGCATGTACCACTGCTGGCTGATAGAGGTATAGACCGCAAACACCGGGCGCACGGGTAAAAATAGCGCCAGCAGAATGCCGTCTATAAAGGAAACATGATTTGGCGTGATAAGAACGCGTTCGCCGCGAAGCGCCTGGGTATCGCCAGTAACGCGGATGCGAAAAAGAATACGGAAGAGTGTACGGAAGAACCCAAATAGCATCTCAACTCCCTTTGCCAGCCAGTGTGGAGGGTTGATAGTAAATGGTGGCAGATTACACGAGAAGTGATACGGGAGCGACAGCAAAAGTGGAGGCGAAAAAAAACCTGCGCATCCGCGCAGGTTGGTGCAAGAGATGAGTACGAAACCGTACTAAGAATTCTCACCAATCAATACCTCTGGGATCTTGATTGTGGTCGTTCGACCTGCGCTTCGCCAGCAGGAAAACGCAAGGGAATGAGCCGAAGTGCAACCAGGTGTGAATATTTTCTATTGCTGTTACAGGTTGAACTTTCAGGCAAAAAAAAACCTGCGTAAAAACGCAGGCTGGTGTAAGCGTGTTAATCAACCGGAGTTGACTCCACCTATCAATACCTCTGGGATTTCGACTGTATCAACCTCTCTAACATCCTTGCCATCGGACAATCGCAACAGCCTGACGCAAAGTGTAACCAAAGGTTCAGATTGACATTCTTCAGACATGACTGCGCGTGTAACGATTACACTACCAGTGTTGTCCTGCGTCACGTTTGTGGAGAGCGAAAATCCGCTCCCCTTGAATGCGCGGCGCTTTTCCGCAACACTATTTGGTGTGTAAACGCTTACCCCCAATAAGAAGGTAATGAATGGCGACAATAAAGGATGTGGCCCGTCTGGCAGGTGTGTCGGTGGCAACCGTCTCTCGAGTGATTAACGACTCCCCAAAAGCCAGTGACGCATCGCGCCAGGCGGTACAAACCGCCATGGAATCCCTGAATTATCATCCCAATGCCAATGCCCGCGCGCTCGCCCAGCAGTCCACCGAAACCATTGGGCTGGTAGTGGGTGATGTTTCCGACCCCTTTTTCGGCGCCATGGTGAAAGCGGTTGAACAGGTCTCTTACCAGACAGGCAATTTTTTGCTGATCGGCAATGGCTATCATAATGAGCAAAAAGAACGCCAGGCCATCGAGCAGCTGATCCGCCACCGCTGCGCCGCGCTGGTGGTTCATGCCAAAATGATCCCGGATGCCGAGCTGATTCACCTGATGAAGCAGATGCCTGGAATGGTGATCATCAACCGCATTATTCCCGGGTTTGAAAAACGCTGTGTGGCCCTCGACGACCGCTACGGAGCCTGGCTTGCGACCCGTCATCTGATTCAACAGGGCCATACCCGGATTGGCTATCTCTGTTCCAATCATCCGATTTCTGATGCGGAAGACCGCCTGCAGGGCTACTACGACGCCCTGCGCGAAAACGGCCTGCCGTGTAACGATCGTCTGGTGGCCTACGGTGAGCCGGATGAGAGCGGCGGTGAACAGGCCATGACCGAGCTGCTGGGTCGCGGACGAAATTTCACGGCGGTTGCCAGCTATAACGACTCCATGGCCGCGGGGGCAATGGGGGTGCTGAATGACAACGGGATTGAGGTTCCGGCAGAAATTTCGCTGATTGGCTTCGACGACGTGCTGGTCTCTCGCTACGTGCGCCCGCGGCTGACCACCGTACGCTACCCGATTATCACCATGGCGACGCAGGCCGCCGAGCTGGCGCTAGCGCTGGCTGAACAGCGCCAGCCGCCGGATATTACGCATCTGTTTAGCCCGACGCTGGTTCGCCGTCACTCCGTTGCTTCACCTGCGGAAGCGCAGAGCGAATAACGATAGAGGTGAACCCGCGTGTTGGGGTATTCCAGCCCATCACCGATATACTGCCAGCCGTAACGTTCGTAGAAGTCGCGGCAGGCAGACCAGAGGTGCAGTTCTTCATATCCCGCCTGCGCGGCCCAGGTAATAACGTGCTGCTGTAGCTTTCCTGCCAGCCCCTTGCCTCGCGACGCGTCGTCAACGTAGAGCGCCGCCAGCCACGGAAAGAGATCCTGACGCGTGATCAAATCGCAGCGCCAGAGCCCTACCGTACCAACAAGCTTTTCGTCTTCAACGGCGATAAAGGTCAGCGGTAATGCTCCCGGCGTCTGGCTATGCTCAATAATGCTGTGGAAAAATTCCCGGGAAAGCCCTTCGCCAAAGGCCTGCCAGAGCCAGTCGGTGACCTGCTCCGCATAGTGCGGTGCCTGGTAAAGCGGGAGGATAGCTATCTTTTTCACGTTTCACCTGCGTTTTCTCATCTATTTGCTGGCCTGTCGCCCCAGCTCGGTTCGGCGATTACTTTACCAGAGTCAGACTATTTAGTTTTACTTCAGGCATGCATGACGGATCGTGACCAAAAAGCGTGATCGTGGCAGAAGTTTTGCGCTTCCCGCATCGCTTATACGCCGTGAGGTCTGTGTTAAACTGCAAATCATTACGTGGAAGCAGGAATGTAGAATGGCAACAATGCTGGATGTCTCACTGCGTGCGGGCGTGTCGAAGGCTACCGTCTCGCGCGTGCTGAACGGCACAGGTCAGGTTAAAGAGAGTACGCGTCAGCAGGTCTTTGCTGCGATGGAAGAGCTGGGCTATCGCCCGAACTTTCTCGCGCGTTCGCTGGCTAACCAGACCAGCAACAGCATTGGCCTGGTCGTCTCGACCTTCGACGGCTTTTACTTTGGTCGTCTTCTCCAGCAGGCGTCGCGGCAGACGGAAACTCACGGGAAACAGCTGATCGTCACCGACGGTCACGACGCGCCGGAACAGGAAGAACAGGCGGTGCAGATGCTGGCCGATCGCCAGTGCGATGCCATCGTGCTTTACACGCGCTACATGAGCGAAAAAGCGATCGTCAAACTGATGAACACCGTGAAAACGCCGCTGGTGGTCATTAACCGCGAAGTGAGCCAGGCGCCAGATCGCTGCGTGTTTTTCGAACAGCAGGATGCCGCGTTTAAGGCCGTGGATTACCTGATCGCCCAGGGCCATCGGGAGATCGCCTGTATCACCGTTCCGATCCACACCCCAACCGGGAAAGCGCGGCTGATGGGCTACCGTAAGGCGCTGGAAAAGCACGGCATTCGCCTGGACGAGCGTCGGATAAAGTACGGCGATGCGGGAATGACGCGGGGATACGAGCTGTGCAAGGAATTGATTGTCGACGGTGTGCCGTTTAGCGCCCTGTTTGCCTGTAACGACGATATGGCCCTGGGGGCGTCCAAAGCGTTACACCAGGCAGGGCTTAAAATTCCGCAGGATATTTCACTGTTCGGCTTTGACGATGCCCCAAGCGCGAAATGGCTGGAGCCTGCGCTCTCATCGGTTTATCTGCCCATCGACAACATGATTGTCACGGCCATCGATCAGGCGATCCGGCTGGCAAAAAACCAGCCGGTCGATGCCATCCCGCCGTTTACCGGCACGCTGGTGTTACGCGATTCGGTTACAACGGGGCCATACTTTCATCAGATGAGTTCTAAAGCCAGCAGTTCCTGAATGGTCTGACGACGACGGATCAGCCGTGCCTTGCCGTTATCAAACAGCACTTCCGGCAGCAGCGGGCGACTGTTGTAGTTAGATGACATCGACGCCCCGTAGGCACCGGTATCATGCAGCACAAGATAATCACCCGGTTTGACCTCTGGCAGCGCGCGGGTCTCCACTTTGCCGCCTTCCTGCTGGGTAAACACGTCACCCGATTCGCACAGCGGGCCCGCAACGACCGTCTCAACGCGCGGCGCCTGCGTTAAATCACGGCCGTCGGCGGCCAGGGCGGTAATGTGGTGATAGCTGCCGTACATGGACGGACGCATCAGATCGTTAAAGCCTGCATCAATCAATACGAAGTGGCGAGACCCCATCTCTTTTACGCTGCGCACCTGCGAAACCAGCACGCCGGCTTCCGCCACCAGGAAACGACCCGGCTCAATTTCCAGCTTCACCGAGTGGCCCAGATGCGCGGCGATTTGGTCACGCGCGGCGCTCCACAGACCGTAGTAGTGATCGGTATCGATCGCCTCTTCGCCTTCGCGATAAGGAATGGAGAGACCGCCACCGGCTGAGATCGCCTCCAGATCCTGGCCGAAGTCGACAACCTGGCGCACCATCGCACCGCACACCTGCTCCAGGTGGCCGTAATCGACGCCAGAGCCAATGTGCATATGAATACCCACCAGCTTCAGGCCGTAGCGCTGTAATACCTCCAGCGCGGCAGGCATATCGGCATACCAGATCCCGTGCTTGCTGTTTTCACCGCCGGTATTGGTTTTTTGGCTGTGACCATGACCAAAGCCCGGGTTCACGCGCAGCCAGACGCGATGGCCGGGAGAAACCTGACCCAGCTGATCCAGCATATCTACAGAACCGGCATTCACCGGGATCTGCAGTTCGTGGACGCGCGCAAGCGTCGCATCGTCGATCACATCGGCAGTAAAGACGATCGCGTCGCTGTCGGCTTTTGGATCGTATCCGGCCGCCAGCGCGCGCTCGATTTCGCCGAGTGAAACGGAGTCAACCTTCACGCCCTGCTCACGCATCAGGCGCAGAATATGAATATTGGAGCAGGCCTTCTGGGCAAAACGCACCACGTCAAACTGATGCAGGGCGGCGATCTTCTCGCGAACGATCTGCGCGTCGTAGACCCACACCGGACAGCCAAACTCGGCAGGCAGGCGCAGCAGGTTGTCGGCGTTCAAATCGGTATCGGTCTGGTTCAGCGGGCGTGGCATGGTCTTCTCCAGGTAAATGCGTTTTGATGATTACGCCACAGCGCGAAGAGAATAAAAAATATCGTTTTATCGCGAGTCTATGCAAAAATGATATGGACAGTAATCTGCTTTCAGGTGCCCTATGCCCGCCGTCAATTTACGCCACATCGAGATTTTTCACGCCGTGATGACTACCGGCAATCTCACCGAAGCCGCACAGATGCTGCATACCTCGCAGCCGACGGTGAGCCGCGAGCTGGCCCGCTTCGAGAAAGTGCTGGGGCTGAAGCTGTTCGAGCGCACCCGGGGCAGGCTTCACCCTACGGTGCAGGGGTTGCGCCTGTTCGAGGAAGTCCAGCGCTCCTGGTACGGACTGGACAGAATAGTGAGTGCTGCGGAAAGCCTGCGCGAGTTTCGCCAGGGCGAGCTGTCGATCGTCTGCCTGCCCGTCTTTTCGCAATCCTTTTTGCCGATGCTGCTGCAGCCTTTTCTGGCCCGATACCCGGAGGTCAGCCTCACCATCGTGCCTCAGGAATCCCCCCTGCTTGAAGAGTGGCTTTCGGCCCAGCGTCATGATTTAGGCTTAACTGAAACCCTCTCCACGCCGGCGGGAACGGCGCGCACGGAGCTGATCTCGTTAGATGAAGTGTGCGTTTTGCCCGCAGGGCATCGGCTTGCCGGTAAGGCGGTGCTCACACCGGAGGATTTCCACGGGGAAAACTACATTAGCCTGTCGCAGACAGACAGCTACAGACAGCTGCTGGATGCGCTGTTTGCCGAGCATCAGGTCAAACGGCGAATGGTGGTGGAAACGCACAGCGCGGCTTCGATTTGCGCGATGGTGCGTGCAGGGGTCGGCGTCGCGGTGGTGAATCCGCTCACGGCGCTGGACTATGCCGGAAGCGGGATTGTCATCCGCCGCTTTAGCGTCTCCGTCCCGTTCACCGTGAGCCTGATCCGCCCGCTGCACCGTCCGGCTTCCGCGCTGGTGGACGCGTTCACCGAACACTTAACGGAGCACGCGCGCCAGGTGGCGCTTCGCTTACCTGACCTGCAAAACCCGTTATGACAGCATAAACGCCACGGCATCCGCGGCATGGATGGCGGTGGTATCGAATACCGGGACGGGGCTTCGCTCGGCTGGCACCAGCAGGCCAATCTCGGTGCAGCCGAAGATCGCGCCTTCAGCCCCCTGCTGCGCGAGTTTATCGATGACGCTGACGTAATACGCGCGGGAAGATTCGGTGAAGGTACCGAGGCAGAGCTCGTCAAAGATAATCTGATTGATGCGCGCCCGATCTTCTTCATTCGGGATCAGGCTCTCGATCCCAAATTCGCTGTGCAAACGTCCACGATAAAAATCCTGTTCCATGGTGTAGCGTGTCCCCAAAAGCGCTACGCGGCGCATCCCGGATGCTGCAATCGTACGCCCGGTTGCGTCCGCGATATGCAGAAACGGCAGCGAACAGCGCTCCTCAATATGCGACGCCACTTTGTGCATGGTATTGGTACAAAGCACGATACCCTCGGCGCCGGCGCGCTCCAGCCCCAGCGCCGCCTGGGCCAGGATCTCCCCGGCTTTATCCCACTCCCCGCTCGACTGGCAGGCTTCAATTTCATGGAAATCAACGCTGTGCAGCAGCAGGCTTGCGGAGTGCAGACCACCCAGACGCTGCTTTACCCCTTCGTTAATCAGACGATAATAAGGGATTGTCGATTCCCAGCTCATTCCACCTAAGAGGCCGATCGTTTTCATCATCCCCCCTTTTCGTTGGTTTCTTCTTTTAACACAACCGATGCCAATAAAAAAAGGCGCTCTGTTCAGCACCTTCTTAAACTGCAGCGTTTATTCCGTCACCGGCTCGGGGAGTGGATTACGGGTGAGCATCGCCTCGCGCAGTAAAACGCTACCGCAGGCAAACAGGCCGCCCAGGAGCGCCGCCAGAACGACAATCAGGGCCTTGCCCGGACCATCCTTTTTCACCGGCATGGAAGGAGAGAGCTGGTACCGGAATGGCTCAAGTTTAACATCAGCAAAGGAGAGCTTTTTCAGCTGTGCGAGGTGGTATTCCCGGTTCTGGAAATCCGCATTCAGCTCGGTCACGTCCTTCAGATTTTTTTCGATCTGCAGCTTTTGCGCGATACCGTCAGCGCCGAGCGCAACGGAGTAATCCGGATCGTCTTTTACCGCCTGCCCGTTGCTGTAAACCGGCTTCTTGATGCCGGCGGCATTCGCGACTTCCAGGGAATAATTCAGCCGCTGCAGGTTGGTATTATGAACATTGGTCAGACGGACGCGATCCAGTTCCAGCTGCTGCGCAACCACGTTCGTTTTCAGGGCGATCTGGTTGCGGATATTCTGTACCGTCTCTTTTTCGACGATAGCCGCGATATAATCGATATATCCCTCCAGAACGTTTTGCGCATCGCCTGCCGTCGGCGCAGTGAAGCTTAATGTCCAGGAGACATAGGGGATTTTATCCGCGTCTTTTCCCTGAGCGTTATTCACCGCTACCATTCTGTCTGAGATGTTGACTATCGCCCGATGCAGCTCAAGCGGATCCACCTCCGTGTCTTTAAGCTGCGACATCACGTAAGAAGAGGATTTCAGATACTCTTCAAGCAATGACTGCGACTGAAACTTTTTAATGAACAGGTCAAAGACTTCCGGACGGGTAATCTTCACGTCCACATCAAGCACCTGTAACGCCACCATCATCTGGCGCAGCGGGTTCCACTGCGACTGTTCTGCCGGAGTGATCACCGCTTTGCTGGTCCACTTCTGCGGCAGTAAAAATGAAATGGCCAGCCCCGCCAGTGCAAAAGCAAGGGTAATGGTGACAATGCGTTTTTTGGCCGCCAAAAGGACCGCTAATAAACCGAAAAGATCAATTTCTTTAGCGTGTATTGCCGGGGAGGTATAACGGGGAAAATCAAGATCGGTGCTTTTTTTGATATCCATCTCAGACATAGACATTCTTCTTTTTAGGATGCGTTTCATGTTGCGCAAATAACAGCGGTGTTCCGATGATACATTATCCTAAGAATTATCCTAAGTTCAAATCCCTCTATTCATCCTTCCCTGCCAGAGTTGGTAGTGAATTTCATTACGTTATTATTGTAATGACTAACCATTTTACCAACTCTGACTTGTGTTGAACGCTTAAACAGGCATTACGATCGCACGCCGATATTCCGCAGTTTCTCCCCTGCCATCAGCTTGCGCTCGATATGTTCCAGCGTCACGCCTTTGGTTTCCGGGATCAGCCAGAACGTGACGCCAATAAACGCCACGTTCAGCACCGTATAGAGCCAGAACGTTCCCGCTGCGCCAATCGCGTCCAGCAGCGTCAGGAAGGTCGCGCCGATGATCATGTTCGATACCCAGTTGGTGGTCGTGGAGCAGGTGATGCCAAAATCACGGCATTTGAGCGGCTGAATTTCGGAGCACAGGATCCACACCACGGGCGCGGCGCTCATCGCGTAACCTGCGATACACATCATGGTCATACCGACAGAAAGCCAGGAAAGCCCGCTTGAGGCCGTGCCGTTATCAAACTGCATCAGGCAGTAGCCGAGGATCAGCGTGCCGAGCGCCATCACGCTGAAGCCAATCTTCAGCGCCGGTTTGCGGCCCGCCTTGTCCACGGTGAACACGGCAATAAAGGTGGCGAACATGAAGGTCAGCCCGACCACCAGGGTCGCGATCATCTGCTGTTCCGTAGTGGTAAACCCGGCCATTTTGAAAATGCGCGGCGCGTAGTACATGATGATGTTCATCCCGGTGAACTGCTGCATCGCCTGCAGCAACATGCCGAGGAAGACCGCGCGGCGCACGTTGCGGTTGATCTTAAATAGCGCCCAGCCGCCCTGCTTTAACTTCAGGCTTTCGCGGATGTCGTTCAGCTCTTCGCGCGCTTTTTCCGAGGTATCGCGCAGCATGCGCAGGACCTCTTCCGCCTCCACGTGACGCCCTTTTTGCGCCAGCCAGCGCGGACTGTTTGGCAGGAAAATCACCAGGACGATCAGCACCAGTGCAGGTAAGGCCAGCACGCCCAGCATCGCGCGCCAGTTGCCGCTGTAGCTGAAGTAGGTATCAGACAGGAACGCCAGCACAATACCCAGCGTGACCATCAGCTGATACATGCTGATCATCTTGCCGCGCACGTTTTCACTCGCCATTTCGGAGAGATAAAGCGGCGCCGTGTAGGACGCAATCCCCACAGCCACGCCCAGCAGCACGCGGGAGAGCAGGAGGATTTCAACGTTAGCGGCAAACGCCGAGCCAATGGAGCCGGCAACGAACAGAATTGCCCCGACCATCAGGCTATATTTGCGCCCCAGACGGAACGACAGCCAGCCGTTGAACAGCGCACCGATGGCCGCGCCGAGCATCATGCTGCTCACCACCCACTCCTGCAGGCGACTGCTGAGGGTAAAGTGATCGGTAATAAACGGTAATGCGCCGGCAATGACGCCGATATCCAGTCCAAATAACAGGCCCGCCACGGCGGCGGCAATGGAGACAAACTGGTTCATGCGGCGAGTATCGCGCAGCGCAGCGGGCATTAGGGTAGAGTCATTTATCGATGTCATATTTTTCCTGCCTCAACAGCAAAATTCGTTAACTGAAATTACGAGAAAGCGAGGAAAAGTGTCAGGCCGGAAATCGCGAAGTTATGGATTATTCCGCTACGGCATACGGTTCTGTGATGGATATTACAATTTCAACTCGTGGCGAATAATCACGTATTTTTACTAATCAGTTAATATTTAAGCAATAAAAGTGTGATTGCCGTCATTAGTGATTTTTTAGTATGGATTTTTCATCTTTATCGATATGGACTAAGCCAATTATTGCGCAAAAAAACCTCCGCCCACGGGCAGAGGTTCTTAATACGGGTGGAATTAACGCGCCAGCCAGCCACCGTCTACAGCCACGGTGTAGCCGTTGATGTAATCCGATGCGGAGGAGGCCAGGAAGACAATCGGCCCCATCAGATCGCTCGGCAGACCCCAGCGTCCTGCCGGAATGCGGTCGAGGATTTCCGCGCTACGCTGCTCGTCCGCACGCAGCTGCTGCGTGTTGTTCGTCGCCATGTAGCCCGGCGCAATCGCATTCACGTTGATGTTATGTTTCGCCCATTCGTTTGCCAGCAGGCGGGTCACGCCCATTACGGCGCTTTTGGACGCGGTGTACGACGGCACGCGGATGCCGCCCTGGAACGAGAGCATAGAGGCAATATTGATGATTTTGCCGCCTTTTCCCTGCGCGATAAAGTGCTTCGCCGCCGCCTGGGACATGAAAAATACGCTCTTGATGTTCAAATCCATCACGTCGTCCCAGTCGCGTTCGCTGAAGTTGATCGCATCTTCACGGCGGATCAGCCCGGCGTTGTTCACCAGAATGTCGATATGACCGAATTCAGCCACCGCGCGGTCCAGCAGTTCAGGAATGGTATCGATTTTACGCAGGTCGGCGGTCAGGCTCAGGAAACGGCGCCCAAGAGCCGTCACGCGCTCGATGGTTTCCGTAGGCTCAACGATATTAATCCCGACGATATCGCAGCCCGCTTCCGCCAGGCCTAACGCCATGCCCTGACCCAGCCCGGTGTCACACCCGGAAACCACCGCCACTTTCCCCTGCAGAGAGAATGCATCCAGAATCATGTTTATTCCTTACTCTTTCAGAGCCTGTCACTCACAGGCAGGTTTATGCTTCACCGCCCGCGACTAGCGCAGATCGCCGACCGCAACGTGGTCCATATCATCAAAGACCTGGTTTTCACCCACCATTCCCCAGATAAAGGTGTAGGCTTTCGTCCCTACGCCGGAGTGGATGGACCAGCTCGGTGAAATCACCGCCTGCTCGTTGTGCATCACGATATGGCGCGTTTCCTGCGGCTGTCCCATCATGTGGAACACGCAGGCGTCCTCATCCATATTGAAGTAGAAGTAGACTTCCATGCGGCGCTCGTGGGTATGGCACGGCATGGTGTTCCACAGGTTGCCCGGCGCAAGCTCGGTCAACCCCATGCTGAGCTGGCAGGTCTCCAGCACGTCCGGCACGAAGTATTTATTGATGGTGCGGCGGTTGCTGGTGAGGTTGTCGCCCAGCGTCACAGGCGCGACGTCTGCCGGGGTCACTTTTCTGGTTGGGCAGGTGGCGTGAGCCGGCGCGCAGTTGTAGTAAAACTTCGCTGGCCTGCTGCCGTCGATGCTGGCAAAGACCACGTCTTTCGCCCCTTTACCCACGTACAGCGCCTCGCGATGGCCAATCTCATAGCAGTGTCCGTCTACGATGATGGTGCCCGGCCCGCCGATGTTAATCACGCCGAGTTCGCGACGCTCAAGGAAGTAGCTCACGCCCAGTTGTTTACCGACTTCACCGCCCACGGAGACGCTTTTCGTGACGGGCATAACCCCGCCCACAATAATGCGGTCGATATGGCTGTAAACCATGGTGTACCTGTCGGCCTCGAATACCTGCTCGACTAAAAATGCATTGCGCAGCCCCTGAGTATCGAGCGTTTTGGCGTGCGCACTGTGGATGCTTTCTCTGACGTCCACGGTAACCTCCAGATGTGGTCATGCCCGAAGGCGGAAATAAACGAAACAGCGTTCCGTTTTTCATAATGAGCACATACTATCGGCATAAAGTGGGCTTTTCAATTATATTTAAAACAACGTTTCATTTTTATTTTTGTTTATAGCGGAAATGATGTTCGGATCACAATTCAACCGCCGGGAGAAAAAGGACGCGAAAAAAAACCTCCCGGAGGAGGTCATTTTGTTTGAGAAGAGGTTAGCGTTCGATGGCCAGCGCCACCCCTTGCCCGCCGCCTATACAGAGTGTGGCAATCCCTTTGCGGGCATTACGTTTTTTCATTTCGTGGACCAGCGAAACCAGGATCCGGCAGCCGGACGCACCGATAGGATGCCCCAGCGCGATCGCGCCGCCGTTAACGTTGACCCGCAGAGGATCCCACTCCAGCATTTTTCCGACGGAGATCGCCTGCGCGGCATAGGCTTCGTTCACTTCGATCAGATCCACATCCGAAAGCTGCCAGCCCGCGCGCTCCAGGCAGCGGCGGGTAGCGTAGACCGGTGCGATCCCCATTAGCGCAGGATCAACCCCCACGCTGGCGAATGCTTTAATGCGGGCCAGGACCGGAAGATCGAGTTCAAGGGCTTTGCTTTCGCTCATCATCATCACGGCGGCAGCGCCGTCGTTAATGGAAGAGGCATTTCCCGCCGTCACCGAGCCCTGCATTTCAAACGCGGGGTTCAGCCTCGCCAGGCCTTCTGCGCTGGCGTCGGTGCGCGGCTGTTCATCGGTATCCACGAGGATACGCTCGCCGCTCTGACGCTGCGTGCTGACCGGGACAATTTCGTCGCGAAAGCGACCGGAATCAATCGCCGCACGCGCTTTTTGCTGCGAGCTTAGCGCATAGGCATCCTGCACCTCACGGCTGATGCCGTACTCGCGCGCCAGGTTTTCCGCCGTCACGCCCATATGATAGTCATTGAACGCATCCCACAGCCCGTCATGCACCAGGCTGTCGAGCAGCTGGCTGTTGCCCAGCTGTGCGCCGGTACGGCTGTCGGTCAACACGTGCGGCGCGCGGCTCATGTTCTCCTGCCCGCCCGCGATGATCACGTCCGCCTCACCACACTGAATGGCCTGCGTCGCGAGATGCAGCGCTTTTAATCCAGAACCACAGACGTCGTTGATGGTGATAGCGGAGACGGTATTGGGCAGCCCGCCCTTCAGCGCCGCCTGACGCGCAGGGTTTTGCCCGGCACCGGCCGTGAGGACCTGGCCCAGAATCACCTCATCAACTTCATGTGCTGCGATCCCGCTACGTTCCACCAGCGCTTTTACCACCACGCTACCCAGCTCAACCGCCGAGTGACGCGCGAGCGATCCCTGAAAACAGCCGATAGCTGTACGCAACGCACCCACTATAACGACATCTTTCATCACGACCTCTGTGTTAAATGACATGACGATAGTAGAGGATTGTTACTGGCAATTATCTTAATTGTTTAAAAATAGTGAGTTTAATCACAAGGATCAGCGCGCATCCTGCAGATACTGCCGTAGCCAGCTTCCGGCAACGCCGGGAGGGGATCGTTTATTCCACAGCAGATCGATGCCGATCGCCCGCGGCCAGCCGGGAACATTGAGCTGTACCAGGGATTTCGCGGCGGCAAATTCATCCACCAGCGCACACGGCAGCACGCACCAGCCAAATCCCTGTACCGCCATACTCAAGAGTAACAGGTAATTCGGCGCTGACCAGACGGGCCCGCGCGCGATCTCAGCCTCGCGCTCAAGATAGGTGCTGAGCCGCAGCTCCCGCCAGCCGTGCAGCTCGTCATGCTGAACGTCATGTTGTCCGGCCAGCGGATGCGTGGTCGCGACGTAGATCGCCATGCGGGTCTGCATCGGCAACCGGGTGACGCCAATATCCGTAGGGTAACCGTCGCGCGCTTCCGTCAGGCCAACCTGCGCGCGCTCCTTTTGCAGCAGATCGATCACGTCCTCTTCCTCGCCAATCAGACATTCGAATTCCGTATGGGGAAAACGCGCGTCAAACTGTTTCATCATCTCTTCCAGCACGTCCGGGTTAAGGGTATCGGAAAGAACAAACGTCAGACGCGCTTCCGTTTTCGCCGTTAGCGACACCGCCAGCTCGTCCAGCCGCGTGCTGGCGGCCAGGATAGCCTGCACGTAGCCCAGCACCTGTTCTCCCTGGACCGTTAACACCGGCTGACGCGCCGAGCGGTCAAACAGCTCGAAACCGAGATCGACTTCAAGATTGGCAATGGACGTGCTGATCGTCGACTGGCTTTTACGCAGCCGGCGTGCAGCAGCAGAAAAAGAGCCCGCCGCAACGGTCTCGACAAACGCGGTAAGGGCTTCGGGTGAATAGCGCATAACCTATCTACTTTAGCGATGGATACTATCTTTAATATATCAGCTATAGCGATAAAAATAGGCTGCATCAACGCCCATACCGGCGAATTAATGAGGTCTATGACTATGCAACATCAGGATGCACTCCAACGTAAGCTGCCGGAGCGGATCTTTCATGCTGTCTGTTTCGAAGGGATTGCTACGGCGATCCTCGCCCCTACGGCGGCGTGGCTAATGCAGCGTTCCGTGGTGGAGATGGGGGGATTGACCATTATTCTGGCCACCACCGCCATGCTGTGGAACATTATTTATAACTTTGGCTTCGACCGTTTCTGGCCCGTTCAGCGCGTCAAACGTACCGCAAAAGTCCGTGCGCTGCATGCGCTGGGGTTCGAATGCGGGTTTATTGTGATTGGCGTGTCGATTGTCGCCGCCGTGCTGGGCGTTACCCTGCTTCAGGCATTCACGCTGGAAATAGGTTTCTTCCTGTTCTTCCTGCCGTACACCATGTTCTATAACTGGGCGTACGATAGCCTGCGCGAGAAATTTCTTAAGCGTCGCCAGCAACGGCGCGCCCTGGCAGGCTAAACCGCCTCTGGCCGGACGCCCGTTCCGGCCAAACTCCGTCGAAGCAACTGCGCTCTTCAGGCATAACTATGGTAAATTGCACGCCATTCCGATGGTTTGATAGTTGATACGTTGCTCTAATGTCGAAAATTTGGTCAAAAGATGAGACTCTCTGGAGTTTCGCTCTCTATGGCACGGCCGTGGGCGCAGGAACGCTGTTCTTGCCCATTCAGCTGGGCTCCGCAGGCGCAATCGTCCTGTTTATTACCGCCCTCGTGGCCTATCCCTTAACCTACTGGCCGCACAGAGCGCTGGCGCAATTTATCCTCTCGTCGAAAACGAAAGGCAACGAAGGGATCACCGGCGCCGTTTCGCACTATTACGGCCGGAAGATCGGCAACCTGATCACCACGCTCTATTTCATCGCCTTCTTTGTGGTGGTGCAGATTTATGCGGTGGCCATCACCAACTCGCTCACGGAACAGCTGGCGAAACACCTGACGGTGGATACCGCCGTTCGCGTGCTGGTCAGCCTTGGCGTGGTGCTGGTCCTGAATCTGATCTTCCTGATGGGACGGCATATCACGATAAAAGTGATGGGCTTCCTGGTGTTTCCGCTGATTGCCTATTTCCTGTTTGTCTCGCTCTATCTGATCGGCAGCTGGCAACCCTCGCTGCTGACCAGCCAGATGGCCGTCGATCGCCACACGCTGCACCAGGTCTGGATTTCGATTCCGGTGATGGTGTTTGCGTTCAGCCATACCCCGATTATCTCAACGTTTGCCGTTGACCGTCGTGAGAAGTTTGCTGACGGCGCTATGGATAAATGCAAGAAAATCATGAAGGTGGCTTACCTGATCATCTGCCTGAGCGTGCTGTTTTTTGTCTTCAGCTGCCTGCTCTCAATTCCGCCGTCGTACATTGTGGCCGCCAAAGAGCAAGGGGTAACGATCCTGTCCGCGCTGTCGATGATGCCTTCTTCTCCGGCGTGGCTGGGCATTTCCGGGATTATCGTGGCGATTATTGCGATGTCGAAATCGTTTCTCGGCACCTATTTTGGGGTGATTGAAGGGGCGACGGAGATCGTGAAGTCGTCGCTGAACCAGGTGGGGGTGAAAAAGAGCCGCGCCTTCAACCGCGCGATTTCCATTATGGGAGTGTCGTTAATCACCTTTGCCGTCTGCTGCATTAACCCGAACGCCATTTCGATGATTTACGCCATCAGCGGCCCGCTTATCGCCATGATCCTGTTTATCATGCCGACGCTGTCGACGTATCTGATCCCCTCCCTGAAACAGTACCGCTCCATTGGCAACCTGCTGACGCTGATCGTCGGCGTGCTGTGCGTATCGGTGATGTTTGTCGGCTAAACGCCCTGCATGCCCGGCGTTCTGCCGGGCATGCCTCTCAGTCTCGCCCAGCTGATTCCAGCGGAAAAGGCCTGTCCTGCACCACAGTTTTCATGACAAGCGTAGAGCGAAGATGCTGCACGCCGGGCATGGCGGAGAGCTTCTCGTCGTAGAGCTTCTGGAAAGCGGAGAGGTCGCGGGTCACGACGTGCATCAGATAATCGGGATCGCCAAACAGGCGCTGTGCCAGCACGATCTGCGGAATTTCCTCCACCGCCGCTTCAAACGCGCTAACCGCCTTACGGTCACCCTCCTTCAGCGTCGCAAATACTATCGCCAGGAAGTTGAATCCCATTTTGGCGGGGTCGAGGCTGGCACGGTATCCCGTTATGGCCCCGCTTTGCTCCAGCGCCCTCACGCGACGATGGCACGGCGAGAGGCTCAGATTCACTCTTTCCGCCAGCTCGGTCAGGGATAAGCGGCCATCAGACTGTAGCTCAGCAAGAATTTTTCGATCGATGCTATCCATGTGGAAGATTTTCTCAATTTCACGGTGTTATGAGCATAACATTGAAAGCCTATTTCGCAGGGTTAGCGATATTCTTTTTCTCAACCTTTGACGCACTGCGGGAGTCTTCAGGACGATGGAAATGAGTATTGTGGCCGGCTTTTGGGTGGTTTCTTTTCTGCTTATCATGACGCCAGGCGCCGACTGGGCCTACGCCATTAGCGCCGGGATTAACGGGCGACGCGTGGTACCGGCGGTGATGGGGTTAATGTCCGGGCATCTGTTAGCCACGCTGATTGTGGTGGCTGGCGTGGGCGTAGTGATTGCTCAACACCCGATGGCGTTAACCGGGCTGACCGTCGCGGGGGCCGCGTATCTCCTGTGGCTTGGCATCGGACTGTTGCGTCACCCTGCCGCACCGGAAAAGGCCCCCCATCATGGGGGAAACTGGAGGCAGTGGGCGGTGAAAGGGCTCTGCATTAGCGGTCTTAACCCGAAAGTTTTTTTACTTTTCCTGGCGCTGCTTCCGCAGTTCACCGACCCGACCGGAAGCTGGTCGATAGCGAAGCAGATGTCCGCGCTTGGCGTGATGCACCTTATCACCTGCACGCTGGTCTATCTGCTGGTGGGGTATGGTTCGAAAGCGGTACTGGCGACCCGGCCACAGGCGGCGCGTCTGGTAAGCATGGCGTCAGGAGGGATAATGGTGCTGATCGCGATGGTATTGCTGTTTGAGCAGGTAAGATAAAATAACACCGGCCATCGCCGGTGTTATTTACGCCCGAATATCGTCATATTCCCGCGTTTTATCAAACTCATGCTTCGCGAACGGGCACAGCGGGATAATTTTGCGATTCTCACCGCGCATCTTCTCCACCACTTTCGCCACCAGCTGTTTACCGACGCCCTGCCCTTTCAGGCTCTCATCCACGTCGGTGTGCTCGATAATGCTCAGGTGCTCGCCGGTCGGTACGAAGACAATCTCCGCGACCTGATTGCCGTTCGCATCATTCACGTAAAACTTGTTATGGCCTTCCAGAATATCCATGGTTCCTCGCTTATTTTTGGCGATACTTCAGCGCACCGCTCGGGCAGGTATCAATCACGCGTACAACCGTTTCAACGTCCACTTCATCGGGAATGATCCACGGCTTACGTTTCAGATTAAACAGCTTTGCGCTCCCACGCACGCAGTTACCTGAGTGTTTGCAGATCCCGGTATTGAAGTAAACGTCAATTTTCTCGCCGGTATAGACCCGGTAACCTGCATCCAGTAGTTCTTTATCCATGACATTGCCTCTGTAATTATTATCGTGCTGAATGAAGCATAGCCTTACGGGATCCTGATGGCTATAACGCCGAAAACGAAAAGCCAGGTCACAACTCTTTTCTCGCCAGATTGCGTCCGCTATTGGCCCATGTCAGGCTCGGCAAATGTCACTTTTACATAACTTCCGCAGGTTGAATGAAACGCAGACTCTCTTTTCAGGTAAAGCTGTTTTTAGCGCTGGTGTGCTTCTCCTGCCTGCTGTTAGTTCTGCTGGGAACAATCCTGTTTCATTTTATTGACCGTCAGCTCCACCACGATCTCGGCCAGCGCGCCCGGGTTCAGGCCAGCCAGATCGCGCTGATGCCGGGTCTGGCGGCAATGGTAGCGGCCAGGGATATTCCGGGAATAGCCCGCTTAATTCAGCCGCTGCGCGCCGAAAGCGATGCCAGCTACATTGTGATTGGCGATACCGAGGAGCAGCACCTCTATCATTCGGAATCCCCGGAGCGGATTAATTTACCGATGATCGGCGGGGATAATGCGGAGGTATTAAAGGGCAAAACCATTATTTCCGTGCGTCAGGGCGGGATTGGCGTGTCGCTACGCAGTAAAGCGCCCATCTTCAACGCGCAGCATCAGGTGATTGGTATTGTCTCGGTCGGCTATCTGACGTCGTATATTGCCAATATTAACGCCCGCATTCTCTGGCAGTCCGGGCTATACGGCGCTGCGCTTCTGCTGCTGCTGTTTATTTTCTCCTGGCTGTTTACCCGCAATTTAAAAAAACAGATGTTCCGGCTGGAGCCGAAAGATATCGCTCAGCTGGTTTTGCAGCAGCGCGCGCTATTAGAAGCCATGTACGAAGGCGTATTTGCCGTTAATAGCGAGAAGCAGCTGATTTTAATTAACCGCGCGGCACGCGAAATGCTGGATATTCGGCAAAATGAGAAAGAACTTATCGGTAAACCGCTGGAGGACATTCTGCAGACGGCGCCGGGATTTTTATCCCAGCGCTACGCCTCGGTGAGCAGCGGGAGCCACGACCAGATTGCGGTGCTGAACCAGCGCGAGGTGATCGTCAACCGGGTAGCCATTGAGGTCGAACCGGGCGTTGAAAGCGGTTGGGTGTACAGCTTTCGCGACAAAAATGACATTAACACGCTCAGCAGCCAGCTCAGTCAGATCAAACGCTATGCGGATAACCTGCGCATTATGCGCCATGAACAGCTGAACTGGACCGCCACTCTCGTCGGGCTACTGCAGATGAAACACTATGACGAGGCCATCCGTTACATTCAGGTGCAGTCAGAGGGCGCGCAGCGCGTGCTGGACTTTGTCTCAGCCCGTTTTTCCTCTCCCGCGCTGTGTGGGCTGCTGCTAGGAAAATACGTCAGCGCGCGCGAAAAAGGCATCGAGCTGCTGTTTGATCCCGCCTGCCAGCTCACCCGCATGCCTGCCGCGCTGAGTGAAACGGAGCTGATGTCCATTATTGGTAACCTGCTGGATAACGCCGTGGAGGCGACACTCAACGCCCCGGTCCACGCGCCGGTAGAACTCTACATTTCTGACCGTAACCAGGAGCTGCTGATCGAGGTGGCCGACCGGGGCTGCGGGGTGGACGATGCGATGAAGCCGCATATTTTCCGCCAGGGGTTCAGCAGCAAGCCGGACAGCGAAAACGACATTGTGGGCACCGAGCACGGTATTGGCCTGTTCCTGGTGGCAGGATATATCGACAAGGCCGGCGGCAGTATTGAGATTGCCGACAACACGCCGCAGGGCACTATTTTTTCTGTGTTTATACCTATTCTACTCCCCGATCAACAGGGCTAAAGCATGAGCACCACCCGACCACTTGACGTTGTGATAGTTGAAGATGAGCCGCACCTGGCGGAGCTGCATCGCGAGTATATCGAGCAAAATTTTCATTTGCGCGTGGTGGGCATCGCCGCGTCGATTGAGCAGGCGTGCAGGCTGATTCGTCAGCATCAGCCGCGACTTATCCTGCTGGACAACTATCTCCCGGACGGTAAAGGCGTGGAGCTCATCGATAATCCGCTGCTGAAAAGCTACGAATGCTCGGTGATCTTCATCACCGCCGCCAGCGATATGCAGACCTGCAGCCACGCCATGCGCAGCGGCGCGTTTGACTACCTGATTAAGCCCGTCTTTTTCCAGCGCCTGCACGCCTCGCTGGAGCGGTTTATGCGTTTTATCCACACCGTGCAGCAGGTGAAGGTGGTCGACCAGCATGCGCTGGATCGCCTGTTTAATCTGCCCGCCGCGGAAGCCTCCATTACGCCGTCGACGAAGGGCATTGAACCCCAAACGCTGGAACGGATTAAACGCCTGTTCGCCGAGCATCCCGACGATGCGATGTCGGTTGAAGAGGTGGTGGAAAACGTGGGGATCAGCAAAACCACGGGGCGTCGCTACCTTGAATACTGCGTGGAGAGCGGGTTAATCAGCATCGAAATGCTGTATGGCAATATTGGTCATCCGCGAAGGTTATACCGCAAAGCGCCCGATAAACCGTAATCCAGAACCGTTCGGAGGCAAACGTTCGCGGATTTTATGGTGTTAATTGCTGAAACGACGGCGACAATCACACTTCGGAATCATTGCTTGCTTCACCCTCTTGTGGGTGGAGCCCGATACGCTATGTTGACAATTAGTTCCTCAAATGTAACTAAAAGGTTAACTATAATGTCGAACACGTTCCGAATTTCTCTGCTTACCGCTACTGTATTGTTCTCTGCTTCTGCACTTTCTGCCCTGCCGCAGGGCTATCCTGCTGAGTATCAAAAAGTTGTAGATGCCGCAACGAAAGAGGGCAAGGTTGTTATTTACTCCACCACCGACATCAAGGCCGCCGGGCCGCTGATCCAGGGCTTCGAAAAAACCTATCCCGGCATTAAAGTCGAATACAACGACATGAACAGCACCGAGCTGTACAACCGCTTCATCAGCGAACAGGCCTCCGGCGGCGTGAGCGGCGACGTGGTCTGGAGCTCCTCTATGGACACCGGCCTGAAGCTCGCCACCGACTACGCCATGGAGTATAAATCGCCGGAGCAAAGCCAGCTGCCGAAATGGGCGGTCTGGAAAGATAAGGCCTACGGCACCACCTATGAGCCGGTGGTCTTTATCTACAACAAGCGCCTGATCCCGGCCGGCGACGTGCCGGACTCTCACGCCGCGCTGGCGAAGCTGATTGCCAGCCAGACGGACAAATTCAAGGGCAAAGTCACCACCTACGACATCGAAAAATCGGGTCTGGGCTTTATGCTTTCGGTGCAGGATCACAACGCCGATCCTAATTACTTCAAAACCCTGGCCGACGTCGCCAAAGGTGGCTTATCGGTGCAGTCGTCTACCGGCACCATGATGGAGCGCGTCTCCTCCGGTGAAAACCTGATCGGCTTCAACATCCTCGGTTCCTACGCGGAAGCGCGCGCGAAGAACGATCCGTCGCTCGGCATCTCCTATCCAAAAGATTACACCCTGGTGCTGTCGCGCGTGTCGTTCATCAGCCAGCAATCGCAAAACAGCAACGCCGCGAAGCTGTGGCTGGACTATGTGCTGTCTGAACAAGGGCAAAACATTCTGGCCAATCAGGCGGATATTCCCTCCATTCGTAACGATATCGAAGGGAAAAATGATATCGACGGCCTGACCAAAATCCTCGGCAACGCGCTGAAGCCAATTCCGGTTGATGAAACGCTGCTGGAATACCTGCAGCCGAAAAAACGCCTGGAGTACATCAAAGAGTGGCGTACCGCCGCCGGTAAATAAGCGTCTGAGCGCGGCGCAGGCCGCCGCGCTCCCTTATCGACTGAGTTCGTTTTTCTGGGCTGCAACACCAGGGATACCCCATGAATACATTACGCAGAAAGTGGCAAAGCCTGCCGCGAGGCATCGTCGTGCTGATAACCGCCCTGGTTATCTATACGCCGCTGTCGTTTATCGTGATACAGAGCTTCCTGTCCGCCCCGTTCTTTTCGCCGTCAAAAGAGTGGAGCTTTGAATCATTTGAGTTTATTTTCACCGACCCTGATTTTTATAAGGCCCTGAAAAGCGGCTTTATTCTTGCTTTCGGGCTGGTCTTTATCTCCATTCCGCTGGGCGGCGTGCTGGCGTTTCTGATGGTGCGTACCGACCTGCCCGGCCGCCGGTTGATTGAGCCGCTTATCCTGGTCCCGATTTTCGTTTCACCGATGGTGCTGGGCTTCGGCTACGTGGTGGCCGCCGGTCCGGTGGGCTTTCTCTCCCAGTGGGCTCAGGCGCTGATTGGCTTTGTGCCGTGGAATATCTACGACATGTCGAGCATTGTGGTCATCGCCGGCCTGACGCACGTCCCGCACGCCTATCTGTATATCTCGTCAGCGCTGCGCAGCGTGGGCTCCGATGTGGAAGAAGCCGCGCGCACCGCGGGCGCGTCGCCCTGGCAGGTGATGACCTCCGTCAGCCTGCCGATGGTGCGCCCGTCCATTCTGTACGCCACCGTGCTGCTGTTCTTCCTCGGGCTGGAAGTGTTCGGTCTGATGCTGGTCCTCGGCGACCCGGAAGGCAACATGGTGCTGGCGACCTATCTCTATAAGCTGACGAACAAGATGGGCACCCCATCCTATAACCTGATGGCGGCGGTTGCCGTGGTGCTGATCTGCATCACCATCCCGCTGGTGATGCTCCAGCGTCGCCTGATGCGCACCGCCAACCGCTTCGTCACCATGAAGGGCAAAGCCTCGCAGGCCCGCGCGCTGCCGCTGGGTAAATGGCGCTGGGTGGCTGGCGGAGTGATTGCCTTCTGGCTCACCGTCACCATCGGCGTTCCGCTGCTCGGCGTGGTATTGCGCGCGTTTATCTCCAACTGGGGCGTGGGCGTTTCGCTGTGGGACGAGCTTTCTCTGAACACCTTCCGCACCATCTGGGCACAGCCCAACCTGCTGCGCGCCATCGTCAACTCCATGGCGATTGGCGTCATTGGCGGCGCGCTGGCCGTGGTGTGCTACCTGTTTGTCGGCATTGCCATGCACCGCAAGCCGGACAACACCACGCGTTTTCTGGACTACAGCGTGCTGGTGCCGCGCGCCGTGCCTGGCCTGCTGGCGGGTCTGGCGTTCCTGTGGGTGTTCCTGTTCCTGCCGATGTGGCTCGATAACTCGCTGAAATCCGGCTGGCTTTCCGGGTTCGCCTGGACCGACTGGATGCGCGAAAACGTCATCGTCTGGCTGCGTTCGCTGCGCAGCACCATTTTCAGCGTCTGGCTGGCCTATACCGTGGTGTGGATGGCTTACGGGCTGAGGCTGATCTCTTCCACGCTGCTGCAGGTGGGGCCGGAGCTTGAAGAAGCGGCGCGCAGCACCGGAGCGACGCGCGGGCAGATCACCCGCCACGTCACCATCCCGCTCTCCCGCTACGGTCTTATCGGTTCGTGGCTGCTGATGTTCCTGATCTTTGAGCGCGAATATTCAACGGGTGTGTACCTGCTTTCACCCGGCACGGAGACCATCGGCTCGATGCTGGTTTCCCTCTGGGCCGCGGGTGCCATCGATATCGTGGCGGCGCTCTCTTTCATTAACATCCTGCTGGTCGTGGTAGGTCTGGGCATTGCCCTTCGTTTCGGAGTGAAAATACATGATTGAATTAGCGGTTGACGATCTGCACTTAACCTACGGCGACAATCCTGTTTTAAAAGGTGTCTCCATGAACCTGAAGCGCGGCGAAGTGGTCTCCCTGTTAGGCCCCTCCGGCAGCGGTAAAACCACCCTGCTGCGCGCCGTTGCGGGTCTGGAAAAACCGACGCAGGGGTCGATTGTCATTGGCAATAATAAAGTTTACGACGGCACGCCGCGCAGCGAGGTCCCGGCGGAAGAGCGTAACCTGGGGCTGGTGTTCCAGTCCTATGCCCTGTGGCCGCACAAGACCGTGTTTGAGAACGTGGCCTATCCGCTCAAGCTGCGTAAAGTCCCGGCCAAAGAGATCCAGCAGCGCGTGCAGGACGTGCTGGACCAGTTGGGTCTGGGCCATCTTGGCAAACGTCACCCGCACCAGCTCTCCGGCGGGCAGCAGCAGCGCGTGGCGATTGGCCGGGCGCTGGTCTACAACCCGCCGGTAATTTTGCTGGACGAGCCGCTCTCAAACCTCGACGCCAAGCTTCGCGAAGAGGCCCGCGTGTTCCTGCGCGAGCTGATTATCAAGCTCGGGCTATCGGCGCTGATGGTGACGCACGACCAGAACGAAGCGATGTCGATTTCCGACCGCATCCTGCTGCTTAACAACGGCAAAATTGAGCAACAGGGCACGCCGCAGGAGATGTACGGCTCGCCGAAAACGCTGTTTACCGCTGAGTTTATGGGCAGCAACAACCGCCTGCACGGCAAGGTTACCGAAGTGCGCGAAGGCAAAGCGCGTATCGAAGGCAAAGGCTGGGTGCTGTGGGGGCAGGCCGGTGAAGGGGTGCAGAGCGGTGATGAAGCCACGGCGGTGATCCGCGTCGAGCGCGTGGCGGTGGTCGAGGGGCCAGGGGAAAATCAGCTTGAGCTGCCGCTGCTCACCAGCATGTACCTCGGCGACCGCTGGGAGTACCTGTTCCGCACCGTGGGGGATGATTTTGTCATTCGTGCGTATGGGCATGAGGTTCGGGATCCGCAGCACTGCCATCTTTCGCTGCCTGAGAAGCATGTGTGGGTGTTCCCGAAAGGGTGAATTTAAGAGGAAAAGGCTGCGGGATGCGGCCTTTTTTGCTTTGACAGAATGAGAGCATGCAATCTACCTCTCAAATGTTACTTTTCCGTTGTCAACAACGTCTGCACTTGCCTGGTTTACTCAAATTGTGGAATGCCTGGGCTGCCGCAGATAGTGGCAGTGGAATGGCCAGTATCGCGCAGGAGTTCCATGCGCCCATTACGTGATGGCGCCGCAGGCTGTCCCTGCTGCAGAACTCAGGGAAGCGGCCCCGAGCATGCCGGCGACAATGCCAAGGAACGAGGCCCTGGTCAGCCAACTACGGGCAAAGTTGAGGGAAAGCAGGTAGGACCGGGCAGGATTAACCGGGTCTTTACCTTCGGGCAGCATCGGCATGAAATTCTCATTGGGCAGAATGACAGATGGCGACAGGTTAAGCTCAGGATCATCATCGGGTATCAGGACATTCAGGGCCCGTCCGGGGCGGAAGTCCTCCGGCGCGCTGCGTGAAAAATCGAGGTGAATGATACTGTCTGAGCGTACCGCAGAGAGTCTACTTTTCAAAGGTATATTTTAATAAGTAGAAATTTGATTGAATGTCATTGTGTGTTTTGACTATATTAAACACATATGAAAAGTTAATTATTGATTAGATGATATGCTTCGCGGACCAAACCTTTAGGTGGGGAAATTATTCCAGCAATCTTTACCCTATTATTTTTAGTAATTTACCAACTACATAGCTGTATGTTATAAGTGGTGCATTCTCAAAAATGGTTGATATAAATTATGTCTATGAAAAATATGTTTAAAGGATTTTACACTGGTAACATTAAAGAGAATAACGAGGTTTACACAGATGAAAACACTATTTTTGTTTTCGATACAAATGTTATTTTAGATTTGTATCGAAATAACTCCGAAACAATATCAGCAATAAAAAAATCTATAGAACAAGTAAAAGATAGAGTATTCCTGCCTTATTTTACTGCATTAGAGTATCAAAGAAGAAGACTTGGTGTTATTGATGATCAAAAACATTTAATATCTAGTACAACGTCGCCGATAGTTGAAATAATAACATATTCCAGTAAAATGATTGAGAAATGCACTAACTCTAAGGCTAGACATTACGAGGGGCTAAATAGGCAGGTTTTAGACTTGATCTCTCGTTCTAATGAGCTACTCAACACTGGTTTAGAATCTATGTATGAAACACTTCAAGAGTCCATAGAAGAGCTAAATACAAAAGATATCCACAGAGAGTGGATAGATTCAATTTTCTCTGGAAAAATAGGCACAAAAAAAGAGCAAGAATACATTGATAACTTAGATGTTGAATGTAAAAAAAGATTTGATTCAAAAACGCCTCCTGGTTTTTGTGATATAGACAAATTAAATAAACCAGACAATATTTTCGTATACGACGGGATTAAATACCAAAGGGCCTTTGGCGACTTCTATATTTGGAAAGAGATAATGGAGCATGCCGCAAACATACAAGCGAAAAATGTTTTCCTTATAACCAATGACGCCAAAGATGATTTTATATTCAAGGTAGGCAGAGATAAAGACAATAGAGAAAATAAAGGGGTGCATGCTATCTTAAGAGAGGAAATAGTAAACACTGCTAACGTTCAAAATTTCGATGTTTTAAACACGAAAGAACTGATTTTAAATATCAACAACGCATTTGATTTAAAGATAGACACTGGGAACCTTAATATTTCCACAGGAAATAGCCACACTGCAAGAGATAAAATTAGCAGTGGGGAATACCGTATTATACTTGAAAATAAGATAAAACGAACTAAAATAGAACTTAGTGAGTTATCCCGCAAACTTGAGGCGGCAACCGATCCAGAAATAATAGCAAGGATTAGACTTTTAATGAAAGGGAAGCTAATATCTAATAAGAAAGCAAACGCTCTCCTTTCATCAGTTCAGGAATAAAAGGAGTATCATATGAATGACCACTCTTTTTTGATGAGGAAAATATCATTGGAATCATTGGGATACATGGAAGATTATTTCGACGACTCAATGGAAGAATCGCTCCTTTCTCTAGACGATGAAATCAGGAACATGCGCTTAAGCGTGCAACATGCCTTCACCGACGATGATATGGAACTCGGGAACTTAAGCCGTACTCTTGACGATGAAATCCGGAGCTTGCAGCTTAGTCTGAAGAACTCATTCCCTGACGATGATGGACATCTCGGAGAGCTAAGCCGAACTCTTGACGATGAAATCCGGAGCTTGCAGCTTAGCCTGAAGCACTCATTTCCTGACGATGATGGACATCTCGGAGAGCTAAGCCGCTCTTTCGATGATGAGCTTCGGAGCTTGCAGCTTAGTCTGAAGCACACCTTCTTTGATGAAGATCTGGGGGAGATGAGCCGCTCTCTTGACGATGAAATCCGGAGCTTGCAGCTTAATCTGAAGCATTCATTCTCTGACGATGATATTAGCCGTTCTCTTGACAATGAAATCCGGAGCTTGCAGCTTAGCCTGAAGCACTCCTTCATTGATGATGATCTACAGCTTACTGAGCTGAGCCGCTCTCTTGACGATGAAATCCGGAGCTTACAGCTTAGTCTGCAGCACTCCTTCATTGATGATGTACAGCTCACGGAGCTGAGCCGCTCTCTTGATGATGAAATCCGGAGCTTGCACTTCAGTCTGCAGCACCCTTTCATTGATGTTGATTTACAACTTGCGGAGCTGAAGCGCTCTCTCGATGATGAAATCAGAGGTTTACACCTCGTATTCACTGATGACGATGACGTACAGAGCCGCTACCTTCATGATGATTCTAGGATTATGTATAAGGCTCTTAATAATCGCTTATTTGATGATGATATTCAGTTAAAGGAGATAAGCCAATCTTTGGATAAAGATTTAAGAGTAATCAGTCATTACAAAAAAAAATAAGTAATGGAGGGGAGTGTTACAAATGCGAATAGTTATATTCCCCTCGACGAACCGCAGGGGAATGAGTGCATGTGGGATTAATAACGAATTTTAAAATGATATGATGAAATTACCGTTGCAAACTTTATCAGGGTTACGTTCGAGTATTCTAAAAAGCAAATGATACTTTAATAAAACATTCGCACCAGAATTTTAAGAGAGAGCTTGAACCACAAACAAATAATATTAAAGATGAAAATATTGCTTTCCTGTCGAATCGTAAAAACCATTGGGCACAGGATGAAGGCGAATTGGAAGATTCCTGAAATTCTCGAAATTATGATGAAGCAAGCAGTAATTACAAACTAGCAGTATAGTATTATCCAAAACATGAGCATTCGCATAAACCTCGAAAAGATATTCCATTCATTTTAAATTGATCTCATGCACAAGCGATGAACTAAAAGCGGTAATTCATGAAAAATGTCCGCAGGCTGACCAAGACTCAGGTTACGTTCAGTGATACCCTGAAGAATTTTGAGGCGGTTGATTTCTTTCGCGGTGAACATCCCGGCTCCATATATATTGGTTTATTTCTGCGATCTTTTGGAGTGCATTATGTTTCTAGCCTCCCAATAGTCACTTAATTTGAATCGTGTGTGATGTATCAAAGTAAGAATATCGTTCAGGGAATCAATGCTAAACTGAATATATTCTTGGTTAATTCCTTCCTTGGTAATTTTAACACCCAGATAAGTATATCCTTCAAGGTCCGTATTATTCCAATCTGCATGTACAGTCAGATTCCGTAACCGACCACATTCCCTTAGATCTCTGATCAACGAGTCATACTCACTATAAGTTTCTTGTAAAGCGAGATGCAAAAGGTCAGAGTACCTTTTGAAAAGGTCTATCTTCGCTGAGTAGTTCATACTGCCTATAACAATAATACCTAATTGATCAGAGCGGTCACTGAAACTTTCGTAGATTATGCTATCCAGGTCCTTTTCCAATGTATTGAAATACATCACAATCTGACCAATCAAAGGGAAAGCGGCTTCTAGATATGCCTCCTCCAAATCCCCATTTAACTCTTCTATGTCGTGCATTAAGAATTGCTCAAAGGGCTTTCGCTTAATTTTCATATACTCATTCCATAGTCGCTTTTGTCTGATAACACCATCTTTCAGGCAATGATACCCATTTAGCGCCGTGTTGGGCATACCAACATCAAGCGCCGAAGGCGTATCATCATTTTCTTGTCAGTTAACCGTTCTCTTATCGAGTACCGATCATTTATGGCTCGGTGAACACCACGGCAGAGCCAGCCCCTTTCCCGGACTGGTTAGGCTTCCCAACATTCGCTCGTTTATCCGTGGCGTGTCATCACGACAGGCTGTTACGGGACACCGCGCTAAGTGTGGAACGGTTAAAAGTTTCAGGAATGGTTTACAGCCGTAGTGAAAGGCTTTGTTTTCTTGTTGGACTATCGCGGTAAGTCACTGGAACGACCGCCAGCGTTTTGATAAGCTTCCTGATCACTACTCACCAAATCGCGGTAGTTACCAAGGTAGAACGTCGAGAGGGTTCTCAACAGCGCTTACAGAGCGACTCCCTCTAAGCACCGGAAACATAACGATTTTTTAGCTGATTTTGAGCGTAAAAAATCGCTGGAGCGGGCGAAGGGAATCGAACAGACCCCCCCAAGAACCGCGAAAGATCTCAACATTGGTAGTTGATAGCGGAGATTGTAGAGGATCATTCTCATGTCTATCAAGGGTCAATCTTATCTATATCCAACTGCGGAAGGGGTCTGGATGTTTCAGATCTTCATTCCGGCGTACATGCGCCACATCTTCGGCGGGAAACGTCTATACCGGAAATCAACGGGAACTAAAGATCTTGCCGCCGCTAAACACTTCCGTAATCACATGCTCATCGAGTGGAAGACACTCAAGGAACAGTATTCCCCAAACACGGAGGAACGGCGCATTCAAAACGCCATAGCCGGATTACATAAGCAAACCACGCTACGCGCCCCACTCCAGACCGTGCCAACATTAACCGCCATACGTGATCAATACGCTGACAGATACAGTGATAAGCGCTCATTCTCGACGCTGGCTAAATCTGCTCGCGCCGTAGAGGTATTTCTCACTTCGCTTGACCGTGCAGACATTCAGGTCACGGAGATCAGACGGTCACAAGTGGCGATGTTTATCAATCAGCAGGACAAGAAAGCCCCCCAAACCGTGCAGAACTGGCTGACGTGCCTGGGAAGTCTGTACGAGTATGCACGGAGAGGTTACGACGACATAGCACCAGATAACCCGTTTCACGGTCACAACCTCGAAGCACGAGCCAGCATTGTAAGCTATGAACCATTTGAAGCTCATCATATGCAAAAGCTACTGGATGCAGCAGAGCCGGAGATCAGGAATATCATAATCATGGGGCTTTTTTCAGGATGCCGCCTTGATGAACTGGCAAGCCTTAAGAAATCAGAGATTCAAACGATGGAAGGTGTACGCTGTTTCTACATCTCGAAGTCAAAGACCAAGGCGGGGGTACGGTACGTCCCTATTCATTCCAGGCTATCTGCGATTGTCGATGAATACCTGAGCCATAGTTACGGCGAGTACCTGTTCCCACAGGCTAACAAGATTAACCGTGCTGACGGTAAGAAAGGCCCGTTCTACTCCCAAGCGTTCACCAGGTTACGCCGCCGAGTATTGCCTACCGCTACAGATCGTCAATGCTTCCACAGCTTGCGCGGGATGTTCATCACCTGCTTAGACCGTGCAGGGGTTAGCGAAACAAGGATCGGGGCCATCACCGGACACACTGAACAGAAAGCGAAAACCGAAGCATTCCGTACCTATTCAAAGGGGGCGAGCATGGAAGAGTTAGCAGGGTATGTCGAATTGGTGGACTACCCTGAAATCTAATTATAGTAACGTTTCAACAAGACCATTATCCTTCCCAGAGTTAGTTAATGAAAGTGTATTATTCATTACAACTTTTCATAAAAAAGTTATCATTATTGTATGCTAAAGAAATTTTGAAAATGGATTAAAATCAACATGATAATTAAACCTAAGATTCGTGGATTCATTTGTACCACCACACATCCGGTTGGTTGCCAAGTCAACGTAAACAAACAAATCGAGTACATCCGCAAAAACGGAAAACTCACTGATGGCCCTGCGCGCGTGCTGGTGATCGGTGCTTCCACTGGTTATGGGCTTGCTTCCAGAATTTCTGTAGCATTTGGCGGCGGTGCTTCCACTGTCGGTGTTTTCTTTGAAAAACCGGGGACGGATGCCAAGCCAGGCTCAGCGGGCTGGTATAACTCTGCGGCTTTTGATGAAGCAGCGAAACGTGAAGGTCTTTACTCGAAAAGCATCAACGGCGACGCGTTCTCCGATGAGTGCCGCGACGAAGTTATCAGCCTCATCAAAGAAGATCTGGGTCAGATTGATTTAGTGGTTTATTCGCTTGCATCTCCGGTAAGAAAGATGCCAAAAACAGGCGAAATTGTTCGCTCTGCGCTGAAGCCAATCGGTGAGGTTTATACCTCTAAAGCCATTGATACCAACAAAGATCAGATCATTACTGCCAGTATCGAACCGGCAACCGAAGAAGAAGTGCGTAACACTGTTACCGTGATGGGTGGCGAGGACTGGGAACTGTGGATTGATGCGCTTAATAACGCTGGCGTTCTGGCTGATGGCGTGAAGACCGTTGCTTACTCCTACATCGGCACGGATTTGACCTGGCCTATTTACTGGCACGGTGCGCTCGGTAAGGCGAAGGAAGACCTGGATCGGGTGGCAAAAGAGTTACGCAACAAGCTGGCTCCTCTCAACGGTGCTGCAAACGTCGCGGTGTTAAAGTCTGTTGTCACCCAAGCGTCTTCAGCTATTCCAGTCATGCCGCTTTATATTTCTATCGTGTTCAAGCTCATGAAAGATCGTGGGATACACGAAGGCTGCATCGAGCAAATTAATCGTCTGATGACTACCAGCCTGTATGGGGGTAATGCCAAACTTGATGACGAGCAGCGAATCCGCATGGACGATCTGGAACTGCGTGAAGATGTGCAGCAGGCGTGCCGCGAAATCTGGCCGACCATTACCGATGAAAATCTGGAGCAGTTAACAGATTACATTGCTTATAAAGAAGAGTTCCTGAAGTTGTTTGGGTTCGGATTCGAAGAAGTTAACTACGAAGCCGATACCGATACAAACATAGATTTTGATGTGAAAACATTAATCTAATAAAAGGGGGCGCAAGCCCCCTTATTTTTTATTAAACTCCGTAGTCACCGTATCACCTTCGGTTTTCTTAGGTGCATTGTTCACCACCTTCTGTTTCACCGTACCGCCTACAGATTTATTTCCCTGCGTTTTAGTTGCAATCACATTAACCGTAGCTTTGCTGACAAGGCGAATTTGCTCGAATTCAAGATCGAATTGCATAGCAAATTCAGATTTATAATCGTAGGAGATGCCGGAGAGAATAACATTCTCGTACACTTTATGTTCTGTCACTAATGTGATGGGCTGACGACTGTCAAATATTTGATCGAGATAGGTGATAGCTTGTGATATTCGCGTACCATTAACACCAGCACTGTATAATAAATCTCCCTCAAGTCTGATCGGAGTTTCCGTGATTACTCCAGACATTTTGAATGTATTATTCTTAATCTGAACGTGGTCGCTCACCTCTGCCCCGCTCTCAACGGGATAGCTCGTAATATCAGCCTGTCTACGTACTCCCGTATCTGTCACAGCATCAAAAACTATCGCCTGATAGTTACGAATATAGTTATCAGAGGCTGGGTTATATACCGATGCAAGAATGGTGAATCCGTTTTCACCTTTGGTACGGGTAGCGCTGCTGTTATTACTGTTCTGAGTTGAATTGATTCGGGAGGAATCGCCCCCGATTGTTAAACTTCCTGGTGTTGCCATTTTATTCCTTACGAAGAGGGGCATTAGCCCCCCGCCCCTTGTCCAGATGAAACAGCCAGCACAATACGCTGATTATTGTCATTGATACGCTGATCAACGGTAGCATTAAGCATGTTTCCAAACGTTGGATCAGGAGAAATAGTTAGATGGATAAGCCCTTCCGGTAGCTGATTCTGCAACACTACAGGCTGCATGATCGGCGCACTGGCTGGCTTAGCTGGCGCTGCTGCACTCTGTTTCAACATCGAAACAGGAGAGTAATCTCCGTTTGTGCTCTGCGCGTAGCTGCTCACGTCTTTAGCGTCGCTTATCCCGTTCCACCAATCATGGAATGTATCGAACATGTTCGGCTCATGTGTGCCGTCTGATTTAGGCTGGCTGCCTCCGTAAGCGTTAGCCACAGGATTACTTCCTGGCTGTGCAGGTGCTGACGTAGTGCCGTAATGCTGACTAACAGCCTCTTTAGAAGTGTTGTCACCGTTAAGGAGGTTTAGCTTGCCTGTGATCCAGTTGGTTAGCTTCATTAAGCCGTCTACTACATCACCCGCCGCTTTTCCTAAACCTTTAAAGAAGGGTAACGCCTCCTGCATAGCTTCCTTAAACTCTCGCATGGTTTCAGGGTCAATCTCTGACATAAACCCTTCGAAGAATGCCAGCTTCTGGCTATCGGAGAGAATGCTAAGCTCCTGGTTAAACTTACGGTATTGAACAAGCTGATCCTGCTGGGCTTCATCCAGCCACTGACCATTACGCTTGAGCACGTCCACCTGATCAGTGATCGCTTTTCCTTGATTAGAAAATGCCTTGTGATACAAGCCTAAATCGTCTGCAAGGTCTTCCAGGTTATGAAGGATTTGCTCTTGTGAATAGCCTTTGCCCTGCATGGTGTTGGTATAGGCAGAAACGAAGCCAAACGGATTGGATTGGTAGGATTTCAGATCGTCTTTAGTGAATCCCATGTTCAGGGCTGTATTTACTGCGGCGTTCCCGCCTTTCCATTTTCCAGACTTCTTATCAAAGGTGCTGTTGGTGTAGCTGTCTGCCAGCTTTTCGGAAATGTCCTTTCCGTTGTCGAGCAACTTCCGCTGACCTTGCAGCCCCATCCCACTATCGATCCCGTTAGCCGAGGCATACTGTGAAAGTGCCTGGAGGACGTTATAATCCACACCGCCCAATCTGGCACGCTGCACAATCTCGCTGCGCTCTTCCTGTGCGGTAACAGCCTCTTTGCCCCATGAATAAGCGCCATAAGCCGCCGCACCAATACCAGCGCCAGCCAGCGCACCAGTGCCTAAGCCCATCAGAGAGCCAGAGATAGCCCCTGTAGCCTTACCACCGCCAGCAAGAGCGTTAGCCCCTCCCGCTTTTGCCGCTGCCCTACGCTCTGCGTTAATACGTCTGTAGCTCTGCTGGAGGCGTTTGATCTCGCTGTTTTGGCGTTGTAGGCTGATCGTTCCATCAGCATAACTACGGGTAATCCTGCTGGCCTGTAATGCCGCCTGTGTAAGCTCAACATTGGTAAGGTGTTGCATTGATTTAAAGCTGCTGGCTGTATCCAGGAGTTTTAGCTCCGCACGTTCACGCCGCTGTGCGTTTCTCGCGGCCTCTTTCGCTGCCTGAGCCTCTACACGGGCTTGTGCCTTAGCTGCCCTTGCCTTTTCTTGTTCATCGTTGCTACGAGGTTTGGCGGCGTTTTTATTGGCTTTCTCTGTTTCACGCTTCGCCTGTCGCATATTCTCTTTCATGCGCTTGAAGTTCATCTTCGGATCTTGAATCTTCTCGAAGGCTTTCTTTAAGTCAGAAGCAGCCCGTTTAGCCTCTGCAATATCTTCTTTACTAACGACAAAACGAACACTTGTTTTTATTGAAGCGACGTTGATATCAAGCATTATTCACCGCCTTGTTTGTCTAAGAAATAGTGAATAGCTTGCTCAATCGTATCTCCTCGAAAAATACGTTGCCTAACACCTGTATATGAAATATCTAATAGCGCACATAGTTGACTTACTTTAAGTAAATCTGATGCACTATCACCTTGAATATCAATATGAACGCCTTTTGCACTCTTGAGTATTAACTGCATATTATCTTTCCTCATTCTGGAAATAAAAAAGGGGCAAGGGCTGGCGCATTTGCTTTGCGTGTTCCAGTTCCCTACGCCCTTGATTACAAGCTCTTCTGTTATTTTTCAGACGTGAAGAGCTAACGTCTATCGATCGTTATTCTGCGACAGTACCGAAGATGATCGCTTGTGGAATATTCACAATTGCCAGATAACTGCATTCAGTTGCGATCTCTGGGAATCCCCAACGCTGATCTACTACGACATACTGGTGATATAGCTCTGCGCCTTTGCCTTGTGTGGCATGGCGAACACCGACACCAGAGTGAAGAACGTAAGCGTTAGACTGTTCAGACATAACAGGAATGCTCACAAAGCCATCAACCCCGATTTTGTCAGTGATGAGGCTATAGCCTGTCACATCGATCACGGTGACACCGTTTAGTGTCCAGGTTTCGAAAGCAGGGTTTGCACTTTTAGTACGGGTGTAGAAGTTGTCTCCCTGCTCCAGAGGGAGCGTATACACCATGAAGTCTCTCACTGATGGGTGATAGCGTAGCGCTACGGCTGCTTTACCGGAGGCCAGGATCACTACGCCCTGTTTAGCCTGTGCCAGTCCTGAGCCAAGTTTCACATTCTGAATGCGCCCGATCTCGCTTAGTTGCTGGAACACGTTAGCGCTTGCACTGATATCCATCGTGTATGCGGTTTTGCTCCCACCTGCGAGGAAATCTAAATTACCCTGTCCGGCGTATTGTGACTGCACACGAAGCCCTAACAGCGCCTCTACCAGGTCAACCTCTACCGTATTACTCACCTGGGCGTATTGTGCATCGCTGAAATCACTAATAGCGAGGGTGATTTGATCAGCAGTGTCTACTGTTCCACGCGCTTTATACTGCTCAAGATCACGTGAGGTGACGGAGTTAAGGGAGTTAGTATATTTAAGCTGATACAGCACATTGCTGAATTCTGGACGTTCTGCACTGTTCCAATCGCTTTGAGCGTAGGGCATCTTTTCAGGTGCAACAAGATTTTTCACATCTGTGATTTTCTCAAGAGCGATTGTATTGACGTCGTGGTTCTCAATTTTAAATAACCCAAGATTACTTACAATTGCATTCAACTGAGTAGAGAATGTAAACGGGCTGGCAAAATCGTACATGTTGCCAGAAAATAGATCTGAATAAGCCATTCTTATTATTATCCTTGATTAGGTGGTGCGTAGGGCTACGGTGTCGTAGTCAGTGAAAGTAAAGCCAAGAGTTGCTAATTGCGCTTGAGCCAGAGATTTATCCAGACTTCCAAATTCAATGCCAACCAGGGCTAAAATAGTATGTTCTGGAGAAGCTACAATAAACGCCTTATCGCCAGCGCGTGCAGGTTCTACGACAACATACGCAATGTCACCAGGGGCGGCAGCTTTCTTACCTGTAACGTCAACAAGCTCACCAACAATGAGAGAATCGGGAATACCGGATTCCACACGGATCAGCTTATCCTGCATAATTGCATCAGATGCGTAAGCCACTACTTTATATCGGGCGTGGCTGTTATTCCCGTTAAGAGTTTGAAATGTTCCAAATTGCATTGGTTATTTTCCTTTTGCTATTGCTTTTAGTTTTAATCGTTCCTCAAACCCTGATGATGGGTGAGAACCTTCTTTTGATTTGGTGATAGTGGCGGTAGGCCAGAATTTCTCTGTAGCCTCTCGAATCTCTTCGACACTTACACCTAATACATTCGCCGCTTGTTTCATCATCTTTTCAGAGAGAATAAGAGAAGCACCTTTGTGTGTTATTACACGATCATAATTCATAAGGAACATGAGATTTCCTTCGTATTGTTACTGCGTTCATTAATAACGGAAGTGTTACATGCAGATTGTTAAAAAGGGGCAATTAAGCCCCTGGAGAGATGCCCTTGTTAGAAAGCATTGTTTAACGTCATCGTTTGGGAGGATTATGAAGTTAAAGAATGGTTTCTTGAATAAAATGAAGGGCGCAACTGTTACGAATAACAGAAGTAGGATCGCCCGTCATTGCTCCCACTTCAAAACAGAAGCCCTTCTGTCATGGCGAGAAGTGGAAATGGAATCTCAATATCACCACTGGAATAGTAATAAGAGATTGCCAGCCTGAACGTAACTACCGCTGACGGCGTTTATTCAGTCTGACTACATTCATCCTGACGGAATGAATGAGTAAAGAGCGAATGCCCTTTCTGAAAAAGTCGGAGATGCGCGGTGATTGCGATGCAATACCAACACAACGAGATATTACATCCCGCGCATTCCTTCGGAACTAAACAAAGAAGAAATAACCAACACTTTCAGAGGGAGAGAATGCCGCTATGGGAACGGCATTCTCAAGGAGTGCGTATTAACATACGAGGGTGAAGTGATTCGAATACTTACCCTATACTTCATAGTAACATAAAAGTTATGCACATGTCAAGCGATTTCAGTGAATAATTATTCACTTTTACATGATCCAAATTCTTCCGCTATGTCCTGCGCCAACCCGTTTAAATCCTGCATACAGGACACAAGGGACTGAGCCACCTGTGACACTTCGCGTAGTACGTCTTGATCTTCATTCAGGCTGTCTGTACGCTCCACAATGCCTATAATCCCTTCCAGTGCTACCGCTGACAGGTGAAGCATTTTAATAGCGTCAGAGAGGCTCTCAGGGGTTCCCTGTCGGTAGGCTTCCGTAGTCGCATCAAGAAGCGGAATGTGTAGTTGCTCGTGAAATTCCTGTAGCATTAGGTCAATATCGGTTTTAGTCATTTTTCTTTTTTTCCATTGTCATTTTGATTTTATTTGCAGCAGCCAGGAAAGGCGCTGCGAGAGTAAGGATTCTGTTTTCAAGGTCATCAAGTGCCATTATTTTTTCTTCATCTGTCAGAAAAGCATCATTGATGACATTCTCGATTTCATCGTAATACCATTCGCAACATTTAACGTGCTGCGCAAATCTTTTAGTTTGTGTTGTCTGTGTGTGCATTATTCTGTGTTGCTGTCTCCGATGTTAAATAGTTCATCAAAATCCCTGACTCCCGCCACGGTGTTATTCATTGCGTTGAATGTGAGGTAATGACGTAAAGAGGTGAAACCGAGGCACTGCCATTTTTTCAAATTTGAGTCATCCCAGGTGTAAACCTTCCGTTTACGTGGGCGGTAATACGCACCAGGACAGGAAGTGAGGATATCATTCAAAGCAGCCCACTCTTCCACAGAGGGCGGTTGTGAATGCACTTCTTCAACGTGTTCTATTAGTTCACCAGGGATTTCTTCAAGAGACTTTACGTACAGGCGGGAAGGCTTAACTCTGGTGGTGTTCTCTCGCTCAATGCGTGTGAGCGTGTTCCGTTCTTTCTTAGACATTGCACCTCGTCTTAGTGATTCGAGGTGATGAAAGAAACGTTATGGTTAACGTCAAAATCGTAATACCCGCCCCTGCGAGTAATGGTGATCACCTTCGCGTCTTTTAGGAGCGAAAGCCAATATCTGATCCCGCTTTCCGAGTAGCCCAGGGCAGACGCCAGGGTTTTGACGCTGGAACGGAATGTTCCATTCTCACGGTGGAGGCTTGCAAAGTGGTTATAGATTCGTCTGCATACTTCGTTGCATCCGAGTTGAAACTTTGTATCTTCGTTCAGTAAGTACAGGTTGTTCATAATCCTCCTGGTTAAAATGGGATCGTTGATTGTTCAATCTGGGTGTATTCATACGGGTGTGTTTCCTGAAATAGTTGCTCTATTCCCATTGAATGATCTATTCCAAGCCGTTGTAACACCCTTGATGACCAGCAATAAAAGCTCTCGTCCTCTCGTCGTTGTGACAGATTTTCAAACAGGTGTTTCACTGCGTCAGAAGTACGGATTCTTTGAGGCGTTATCGCTGGTGTGTCTTCGTGGGTTACTGCGGTCTTCGCTGTTTCAGGCGCTGGTTGGTGTGGCACTACATCAGAAATTATAACAGGTTGCACCGTCAGTGCTTCTGGTGGGGTAACGTGCGCATCAGTGATCGGAAACGTCCGGTAAACTTTGGAACGATAACCAGGATTTTTCTCTTTCGTGATTAGCCCTGCATCTTGCAGTTTCTTAATGAGTTTGCAGGTTCTCTCCCTGGATAAGTCGATCACCTTTCCAAGCTCTTCCTGACTTTCGTAACAGAAATTCCCTGAATTTTCCCACCCCTGAAAATAGCAATACAACTTTTGCGCCTTGGGGCAAAAGTCCATGTAACCATCCTGGAGGTTGGGAGAATAAATTCTGGGAATGTCTCGGAAATAATGTGGGGTGTTAATTGTACGATCTTTTACTTCACCAGTTTTCTTGTCGGTGTATTGGTAGTCTGCCTTAATCTCGGCGAGGGTTTTTGCCATTGTTCTATGCTCCTATGTATGCTCAGTAAATTACGAATGCTCTTCATTTGGGTTTTCTCCGCTTCTCATTCGTGGGGGGATGTAAATGCTGTTTCGTAGTTGTTACGCGCCAGCTTTCGAATATTTAACCGCCAAGTTTTGGCATTCTTCAAGAAGGAGTGCGCTTACGCTCATTTTTCGGCGCTTTGCTTCTTTGAACAGAATCTGGAATGTGGCATCCGGTATCATTAACGATGTGGACGGCGGTAGTTTGGTTTTCTTCTCGATCATTCTGGTTTCCTCCTGGGTTAGCTGGTCACTGGGGTGAAATTTGGCGTTGCTCGCCATTCGTCAAAGCGTCGGATCGCTTCCTCGAACATTTCCACCCTGTCCGTTTGTTCACTCTTACGCGCTCGGACAAGTGAACTGTAAACAAGTGTTCGTGTTGTTCGGCCTGTAATCAAATCTGCGTAGATTTGGTCAACGTTGAAGTAACGCATGTTGTTTGCTCCTGTTTGGTTTTCTCCAGACGCAAAAAAGCCCCCGCACCAAAAACCTGGTGGAGGCTGCAATTTATGCGTGATGGAATGTTGTTGGATGGGGATTAGATGATAATGATTATCACCATACTTTTAATAGTACACTAAAAGCACACCTGTTGCCAAGCTATTTTTCAATAACTTAGAAAAAGTCAAGTGCATTACGTGCTTTATACAAAAAATGGATGATTGCTGTCAATTGAAATTTGTGGTAGATCTTGCCACCAGAGAAGATAGCCACAAGAAACTCTCAAAACAGCCTGTAACGCTCTCTGCGGCGTTCTGATGTATTGAGGCTACATCTGCATTCCCTCCCCCCTCTCAAAACCGCTTACAGCGCGTCTGAGGCGCTCTATTCGCATCACTGCCGCCCCTGGCACTTATCCCACACCAACACCAAGAATCTGCACTCAGAAGATTGAGCGGTAGCGAGATCGGACAGGTGTAGATGATTGGATATGTTGGCTTAGTGAATCGTAACACGGTGAGCTTTAGCCCCTGACTTACTGAAACCTTGCATGGGTGAACGTTAGTTCATGAATGGATGGTTGAAGTTAGTCAGCTTATCAGATGGACAATCAACGGTAGTTGGTTGGTCAGATGGTAATTCCGCGCACAGCGCAAAGATGAATTACGCCGTGGGCGTAATGTGCATGTGCCTGACTCACGTCAAGGCCAAAGCCTGGCACAATCCCAACTTGTAAAGAGGTGTAGCTTGCGCAGCGCTGTGAGCGGAACGAGGCCAGCCAACGTAGCCCGAAAGGTAGCGGAGTAAGGCTGCTTGCCATGAGTGACGGCGAAGAGCCGCCCGCAAATGATCTTGCGACAAGCGCAAACCATGAGAAATAGTCTTATTTATCTTAGTATTATAATTAAGTAGTCTTATAGTGTGACATAACGTCACAGATAACGTGCCCCAGGTGTGACGCAGCGTCACAGAAGTAGTTTGTAAGTGTGACATAACGTCACAGATAGGACGATTAGTATGTGTGACGCTCCGTCACATAGTCGGGTTTTTCCGTGTGTTCTCATGCAGAGAGTGACAATACGTCACTATACAACGGTAGATCGTCGCCCTGCTCACTCCGAATCGCCATGCAACAACACTAAGAGTAACGAGAGGTTATTTCTATCAAAACAACACGATAATCATAGCTAAACCTATCTTAAATGACAGGAAAAGATTGCCGTTGTTACATGGGTAAAGTTGCCATAGTAACTATCACTCACTTTGCGTAAAGCCGCACGGCGCAAGGCTTACGCGATCATTGTCCACAATGAGCACTTTCCATGTAGGTGCAATTTTGCTTAACGACTTTTTGTTATAAAGTAACAACTTAATTTTTCCATGCCAAACCCCCCCATTGGTTAGCATCCTAATCATTTCTTGATGCAATCAATTCAGATGGGAATCATTATCATCTATCGTGCAATTTCGCCCCGCTTCGATACACATTAGAAAAGTGTATTCTGCAACTAATTGATTTTATTTAATCAGAACACTTTTCCCTCACTTCACCGTGCAAACAGGGGTAACTCCCCGTCATCGAAAATAAATCTCTTGACAGAATCACCGTTTCATGAATCATGTGATTAAATTTATTTTCTTTTATTTTTCAATGCCTTACTGATATTTGCCAAGATCTGCGCCTGGAATTGGGGCGGCCTCGATCACGCCGTTAAGCAACTCAGGCAACCGCGCACACATTTTGATCATTTAGTGCTCTTCTGAAAAAACGTATCGTGCAACATGTTGAAAATGATCAATTTATGATCAATGATGCTTTCAACGAAACGAACATAAGGAGGGTAAAGATGAAAGGCATTAGCCAGGCGCTAAAGAGTGCAGACGAAGTTAAAGCAGTGGCGGCAGAGCTACAACGCAACGCCAGAAGCAACCTGTTCTATTGCTTGTGGGTGTTTATGTATGAATCGGGCTTACGTATCTCTGACGTGCTCAAACTCCGGTACGAAGATGTAGAGGGGCAATCTCACCTCAAGGTGAAGCAGGAGAAAACCGGAAACGTGGTGAGGCCAAAGGTGACAGCCGCGATGCTGTCAGTGATGGCACAACGCAAGGCAGAGCAAGCCGATATGCCAGTGAAGACGGATTTCATTTTTAGCAAGGGCGATATACGTAGCAAAGGCAACGCCGTAACCCGTAACACGGTATTCACTGAATTTGGGAAGATGGGACGTAGAGCAGGATTCTCTAACGTGGGATGCCATACACCACGTAAAAGCCGTGGGCGCGTGATGTTCGATGCTGGAGTGGCTATTGAAACAATCGCCCATTTCCTGGGACAGACAGATCCGCGCTCAACGATGTATTACATCGGGTATGGTCAGGACGTGCAGGACGATTTAACAGAGGAGTTTTCTTTAGAGTGGTGACGGAATGTACTTATTCTAAAATTGACCAAAGGTTGAAAGTAACATATCAACTGGATCTGATCTTCAAAAATAATTTCCATTTACTGCGCAGTTTATTCTCGTCTAACTTCACAGTATGTGCCCCTATTATTTTACCCTCAAACATATGGGCATATATACATTCAACATTAAAATGTATGGTTAGGGTATCTGGATTTATACCAAGTTGGCCGTTATCGAACATTCGATGACAATCCGAGGTAAGTAGGATGCCGTTACTGGTATCCATATTGTGCGAAGAACAATAATCCTCTAAATGACAGGCTTGAAGCAAAGATTGAATTGATTGTCCAGTTACTGCACACCTACCTTTGAAGTTGGTCTCAACTCTCCTTCGGAAACTTTGTTGGTCACTAATTCTTCTTAACTGCAGTGTACGCTGAACATTACTCGAAATTAATTTAAGATCCACTGATTCAGGATAGGAACTAATTTTCTCTTGTTCCTTTCTTACTGCGCCAGAATCTTTTTTACTTAGAGAAATCTTATAACCTACTGTGATAAGGTCATACAAAACCCTTTCAGATTGCCCTTGTTTCTTGGCAATTTCACGCGCATCTGTTTCATTCTTACTTCTTAACGAAATTAAGTAAGCGAGCGAATTAAAATATGAAAACTTACCTGGCTCAACTTTACTGTCATAATATTTTGAAGATAGTTCACGACTTTTTGCGATCTTGTACGCTTGCGTGACAGGAATAGTCCTTATCAACTGGCTATACAGTTCGCTATTAAAATAAAATTCAGGCACTTCAATTTTGGTTGTTGAATTGGTATCTAATTTTGTGATCACCTTTGCAGGTGATGTCTTCTTCGTATCAGTTCTTTCTTCTTGAATAATTTTAGTATGCGTAACGCGAGAAATTAAAGCCATTCTCTCCAGCTCAGCCTGAGCTTCTTTGGCTATTAACTCTTTACGCAATCTTTCACGCTCCAAAGTCTTCTCATTCAATGGCAGGAAACTACGATTTTCATGGCTAATGGTAAACTGATTCGGCGGGATAGTTTTCTTGAAAGATCTAACCTGAATAGATTTTCTATAATTTTCGCGTGCAACTCTCCTCTCCTGCTTAAATATTGAGCGAGGTTCCTTTAGACTTTGTCCAGGCGTATCCTTAGTTCTATTCCTGATCTCATAATTTAATGATTTAATGATTTCCGAAATTTCTTTCTTCTTCTCGTTAGATGTTACCGGATCGTTTATTTTTTCAGAGTATTCATTTTTTACCCTGATCAATTCAGGTAGAGACATTTCTTGAGCATGAAGTTTTCTTTTGGTTTGTTTTTGCTGTTCTCCAGCACTTGATGCAACAAGTTTGGTGATAGCGCTTTCAGGCTCGCTATTTTTCGCAGCATTCAACAAAGCATCAGCAAGAATACTATTCTTCATCAGCAGTTACCCTTCCTTGAAATCTAACATACAAATCTCTACCAGAGCTTCGCCCATCACGCATCTACACCACCCCTATCGGATTAATCTTAGATTAACCAAGGTGCATACAACGCGCAACTAACAGATTTTGGACAATAGAAGCCATAAAGCCCCGTTAGTGGTACAAGCAACAAGCGGAGCGTAGCGACTTCATCAGATTGTCAGAGGGATCACACCTTATCAGGGTGCTCGTGTACCGTCAGGAGCGTGAGCGAAGCGCTGGCAGAGCCTGCATATCGTGTGCAGGTACGTTTACCACTATACACCTGTTTACGCAGCCACAAGGCCGCACATCGGGCTTAAAATGCGTGTGATCGGTCTGGTGCAAGAGACAATGCCCGGATCAGGCTTTTCCTTCACGTTGTGCTATCGCGGTGTGAGGGCTACAACTGCCGCCGCCGAATAGTTATACTCTTACTTCCATAGTAACTATCCGTGACAACTAACAGTGTACCTTGTGTTGGTAAATCGTCGTTCAATGGTAGAACGAACACGACAACTTATGTTAAGTAAGTTGTTGAAAGCAAAACGAGTTTTATCGAAGTTTTGCCACAAGGGGAGAGATCTGGAGCGGGCGAAGGGAATCGAACCCTCGTATAGAGCTTGGGAAGCTCTCGTTCTACCATTGAACTACGCCCGCTTTGAGGTGCGTAAAGCATTATAGACCTTACGCACCTTCATACAAGCCTCTTCACAACTAACCGGCGATTAAATAATCACTTAGCACTTCGGTTTGCTGCCGGGCGCAGGAAGATAGCGCTGCGGATCGATGGCCGTCGCCTTATAGCGAATCTGGAAATGCAGCTTCACCGCGTCCGTACCGGTGCTGCCCATGGTGGCAATCTTCTGCCCGGCTTTGACGTTTTGCCCGTTGTTGACCAGCATCGTGTCGTTGTGCGCATAGGCCGTGATGTAGTCTTCTCCATGCTTAATCATGATCAGGTTACCGTAGCCGCGCAGCTGGTTGCCGACGTAAACCACCTTCCCGGCGCCGGAGGCATAAACCGGCGTACCGCGTGCAGCCGCGATATCAATACCCTTATTGCCACCTTCAGAGAGCGAGTAAGGGGCGACCACTTTACCGCTGGCAGGCCAGATCCAGCAGCGCTGACCGACCGGCGGCCAGGATGATTGCGGCACCTGATAGGACGGCGTCACTTTGGCGGCTTTGCCTTTCGAAGAGGATTTTTTACCCGATGACGATCCGCCGCTAACCTTCAGCTTCTGCCCCACCTCGATGGTGTAGGGTGGTGAGAGATTATTCAGACGCGCCAGATCCTTCACGCTGGTCCCCGTTGCGCGCGAAATCCGGTACAGCGTATCCCCGCGCTTAACGGTATAGACCGAACCGGAATAGCTGCCCATATCCGAAGATTTGCTCCCTGAACAGCCCGCCAGCAATAGCGTCAGCGTCAGGCAAAAAATGGCGGTGATGGGGTTTCTCGTCAGGCTTCCTGCAAACAAAACAGATCCTCGGTCAGCGTGAATGGCGCACTATGATAACAGCCAAAACGAATATGGGTCATGCCCTTTTCCGCTCTACGCGCCAAACCGTTCGTATAAGAATGCAGTATAATGATCCGGCTGATGGTGCTGAACCACTCGGCATTTTGGCACTGGAGCATGAATGAGTATTCAAGAACACGTTATTTTGGTAAACGACCAGGGAATGGTGATTGGCACTCAGGAAAAATATGCCGCGCACACCTTACATACCCCGCTGCATCTGGCGTTCTCCTCCTGGCTTTTTAACGCAAACGGCGAATGTCTGATCACCCGGCGCGCCTTAAGCAAAAAAGCCTGGCCCGGCGTCTGGACCAACTCCGTCTGCGGCCACCCGCAGTCCGGCGAAGAGACGATACAGGCGATAATTCGCCGCTGCCGCTTTGAAGTAGGCGCTGAGCTAACCGATATCACCGCCGTCGCCCCTGAATTTCGCTATCGGGAAACCGACCCGTCCGGGATCGTGGAAAACGAAATTTGCCCGGTATTCGCCGCCCGCATCACCAATGACGTGACGATAAACGAAGATGAAGTGATGGACTATCAGTGGGTTGAACTGGACGCGCTATTCCGGGCGCTGGACGCGACGCCCTGGGCGTTTAGCCCGTGGATGGTCATGGAAGCGACGACCGCCCGCGAAAAACTCAAAGCCTTCGCGGCGCAATAAAAAAGCCCCTTTCGGGGCTTTTTTAACATCTTAACGCCTTATTTCACCGGGCGCATCGCCGGGAACAGGATCACGTCGCGGATGGTATGGCTGTTGGTGAACAGCATCACCATACGGTCAATACCAATCCCCAGACCCGCCGTTGGTGGCAGACCGTGTTCCAGCGCGGTCACGTAGTCTTCGTCGAAGAACATCGCTTCGTCGTCGCCTGCCGCTTTCGCGTCAACCTGGTCCTGGAAGCGCTGAGCCTGGTCTTCCGCATCGTTCAACTCGCTAAAGCCGTTGCCGATTTCACGGCCGCCGATGAAGAATTCAAAGCGATCGGTGATCTCCGGGTTCTCGTCATTACGACGCGCCAGCGGAGAGACTTCAGCCGGGTACTCGGTAATGAAGGTCGGCTGAATCAGGTGCGCTTCGGCCACTTCTTCGAAGATCTCGGTCACGATACGGCCCAGACCCCAGCTCTTCTCAAGCTTGATACCGATGCTTTCGGCGATCGCTTTCGCAGAATCGAAGTTATCCAGATCGGCCATGTTGGTTTCCGGACGGTACTTCTTGATCGCTTCGCGCATGGTCAGTTTTTCGAACGGCTTGCCGAAGTCGAAGACTTCTTCACCGTAAGGAACCTGGGTGGTACCCAGAATGTCCTGCGCCAGGGTGCGGAACAGGGATTCGGTCAGCTCGATCAAATCTTTGTAATCCGCATACGCCATATAGAGTTCCATCATGGTGAACTCTGGGTTATGACGAACGGAGATACCTTCGTTACGGAAGTTACGGTTGATTTCGAACACGCGGTCGAAACCACCGACCACCAGACGCTTCAGGTACAGTTCCGGCGCGATACGCAGGTACATGTCCAGGTCCAGGGCGTTGTGATGGGTGATGAACGGACGCGCAGACGCGCCGCCTGGGATCACCTGCATCATTGGGGTTTCCACTTCCATAAAGTCGCGGTTCACCATGAACTGGCGGATACCGGCCATGATCTGAGAGCGAATTTTGAAGGTCTTACGGGATTCATCGTTAGAGATGAGATCCAGGTAGCGCTGACGATAGCGCGCTTCCTGATCCTGCAGGCCGTGGAATTTGTCCGGCAGCGGGCGCAGGGCTTTGGTCAGCAGACGCAGCTCGGTGCAGTGGATAGACAGTTCACCGGTCTTGGTTTTGAACAGTTTACCTTTCGCGCCCAGGATATCGCCCAGGTCCCACTTCTTGAACTGCTCGTTGTAGATGCCTTCCGGCAGGTCGTCACGGGAAACGTACAGCTGAATACGGCCGCCCACGTCCTGCAAGGTCACGAAGGAGGCTTTACCCATGATACGACGGGTCATCATGCGGCCTGCAACGGCCACTTCAACGTTCAGCGCTTCCAGCTCTTCGTTCTCTTTAGCGTCGAAGTCAGCGTGCAGTTGGTCTGAGGTGTGGTCACGACGAAAATCGTTCGGGAACGGCACGCCCTGCTCGCGCAGCGCTGCCAGCTTCTCGCGGCGGGTTTTCAGTTCGTTGTTAAGATCGACTACCGCGTCAGCGCCCTGTGCTTGTTGTTCAGACATGTTGGTTCCTCATAACCCTGCTTTCAAACTTGCTTCGATAAATTGGTCCAGGCTGCCGTCCAGCACCGCCTGCGTGTTGCGGGTTTCAACCCCGGTACGCAGGTCTTTGATGCGGGAGTCATCAAGGACGTAAGAACGGATCTGGCTGCCCCAGCCGATGTCGGACTTGTTGTCTTCCATCGCCTGTTTCTCAGCATTTTTCTTCTGCATCTCCAGCTCATAAAGCTTTGCTTTCATCTGCTTCATGGCCTGGTCTTTGTTCTTATGCTGGGAACGGTCGTTCTGGCACTGTGTTACCAGCCCGGTTGGAATGTGGGTAATACGCACCGCTGATTCCGTACGGTTAACGTGCTGACCACCCGCGCCGGATGCGCGATAAACGTCGATACGCAGGTCCGCCGGGTTAATTTCGATATCAATATCTTCATCAACTTCCGGATAAACAAACGCGGAGCTGAAGGAGGTATGACGACGGCCACCGGAGTCGAACGGGCTCTTACGCACCAGGCGGTGAACGCCGGTTTCGGTACGCAGCCAGCCGTAGGCGTAATCGCCAATGATCTTGATGGTGACGGATTTCAGACCCGCAACTTCACCTTCAGACTCTTCGATAATTTCGGTTTTGAAGCCGCGCGCTTCTGCCCAACGCAGGTACATGCGCGTCAGCATGCTGGCCCAGTCCTGCGCTTCGGTGCCGCCAGAACCTGCCTGAATATCGAGATAGCAATCAGCGCTGTCGTATTCGCCGGAGAACATACGGCGGAATTCCAGCTGCGCCAGCTTCTCTTCCAGCACGTCGAGTTCTGCTACGGCTTCGTTAAAGGTTTCTTCGTCGTCGGCTTCGACGGCCAGCTCCAGCAAACCGGAAACATCTTCCAGCCCCTGGGCCATTTGATCCAGCGTATCTACGATAGCTTCGAGAGAGGAACGCTCTTTACCCAGCGCCTGTGCGCGTTCAGGTTCGTTCCAGACGTCCGGCTGTTCCAGCTCGGCGTTTACTTCTTCAAGACGCTCTTTCTTGGCATCGTAGTCAAAGATACCCCCTAAGAACGTCAGAGCGCTCCGTGAGGTCCTGAATACGGTTTTTTACCGGATTAATTTCAAACATGGTCTGTTTTCTTTTATGGACTTGTCAAAATGCGGTGATAAGAGCGGGATTGTACCGAATCCACGCCCTTTTTTATAGAGATTACTGCCGCTAAATTGGCCAGATATTGTCGATGATGATCTGCAGGGTGCGGTTACCGCGAAACTCGTTGATGTCCAGTTTGTACGCCAGCTCGACCTCGCGCACGCCGTTGTCCGGCCAGATGGAGGTATCGACGTTGAAGGCAATGCCGTCCAGCAGCGGTCCACCGCCCACGGGCTCGACCATCACTTTCAGATGACGTTCGCCGACGATGCGCTGCTGCAGCAGGCGGAAACGCCCGTCGAACAGCGGTTCCGGGAACATCTGTCCCCACGGACCGGCATCGCGGAGCATTTGCGCCACGTCCATCGTCATTTCAAGCGGTGAAAGCTCGCCATCGGACACCACTTCCCCCTGCAGCAGGGCCGGATCAATCCAGTCGGTGACCAGTTCACCAAACAGACGCTGAAACTCGTCGAATTTCGCCACTTCCAGAGACAGGCCTGCCGCCATCGCATGGCCGCCGAACTTGATCATCAGACCCGGATACAGCGTATCGAGACGCTCCAGCGCATCGCGCATGTGCAGCCCCTGGATTGAGCGGCCAGAGCCTTTCAGCGTGCCATCACCCGCGGGGGCGAACGCGATCACCGGCCGGTGGAAACGTTCTTTAATACGCGACGCCAGAATGCCCACTACGCCCTGATGCCACTCGGGATGGTACATCGCCAGGCCGCCCGGCAGCGTATCGCCGCTGCGTTCAAGCTTTTCGCACAGGGTCAGCGCTTCGGCCTGCATCCCCTGCTCAATCTCTTTACGGGTCTGGTTCAGCGCGTCCAGCTCGTTGGCCAGCACGCGCGCTTCACCGATGTTGTCGCACAGCAGCAGCGCCACGCCGACGGACATATCGTCCAGCCTTCCGGCTGCGTTAAGACGCGGCCCGAGAGCAAAGCCCAGGTCGCTTGCCGCCAGCTTGAGCGGGTCGCGGTTGGCGATTTCCAGCAGCGCCTTGATCCCTGGACGGCACTTGCCCGCCCGAATGCGGCTTAAGCCCTGCCAGGTCAAAATGCGGTTATTAGTATCGAGCGGTACCACGTCCGCGACGGTGCCCAGCGCCACCAGATCGAGATATTCGGCCAGATTCGGTACGGCAATACCGCGGGAGTCGAACCAGCCCTTATCGCGCAGCAGGGTACGTAACGCCAGCATCAGATAAAACGCTACGCCCACGCCTGCGAGAGATTTCGATGGGAAATCGCAGTCGCGCAGATTGGGGTTAATAATCGCTTCCGCATCCGGCAGCGTTTCGCCCGGCAGGTGGTGATCGGTGACCAGCACCGGGATCCCCAAAGCGTGAGCATGATCGACGCCCGCATGGGAGGAGATCCCGTTATCGACGGTCATGATCATCTGTGCACCACGGGCGTGGGCCTGATCGACCACTTCCGGGCTGAGGCCATAGCCGTCTTCAAAACGGTTCGGTACCAGATAGGTGACGTTATCGCAGCCCAGCGCGCGCAGGCTGAGCACGCTCAGCGCGGTGCTGGTTGCGCCGTCGGCGTCGAAATCGCCCACCACCACAATCCGCGTTCCCTCTCGAAGCGCGTTGTAGAGTATTTCGGTGGCTTTTTCGATACCGCTCAGCTGCTGCCAGGGCAGCATCCCTTTTACGCTGCGTTCAAGATCCTCAGCGCGACGCACGCCGCGGCTGGCGTAGAGGCGCTTAAGCAGCGCCGGGAGATCGTCCGGTAAATCAACGGGTTCAACCGCCTCGCGGCGGCGCAATTTTATTGGGGCTTTCACGCGGATTATTTACCACCAAACTGTTTCTGGTGCGCGTCGAGGAACTCTTTCATCTCTTTCGGTCCCTGATAGCCCGGAACGACATAGCCGTTGCTCAGGACAATCGCAGGCGTACCGCTCACGCCAAACTGCACGCCGAGCGCGTAGTGGTTAGCGATATCAATGTCGCAGGAGGCTGGCTTAACGCCTTTGCCGTTCATGGCGTCATCAAACGCTTTGTTGCGGTCTTTCGCACACCAGATCGCCTTCATGTCCTGCTCTGGCTGGCTCTGCACGCCCGCGCGCGGGAAGGCCAGGTAACGCACGGTGATGCCCAGCGCGTTGTAGTCTTTCATCTCTTCATGCAGCTTGTGGCAGTAGCCGCAGGTGATGTCGGTGAAGACGGTAATGACGTGTTTTTCCTGCGCCGCTTTATAGACGATCATCTCTTTTTCGAGCGCGTTCAGGTTTTTCATCAGCAGCTGGTTGGTGACGTTCACCGGCTGCGCGCCGCTCACGTCGTACATTGGCCCCTGAATAATGTGTTTGCCGTCTTCGGTGACGTACAGCACGCCGCTGTTGGTGAGTACCGTTTTCATGCCGGCAACCGGTGCAGGCTGAATATCGCTACCAGTGACGCCAAGCTTAGCCAGCGACTGTTTGATGGCGGCGTCGTCCGCATGGGCGAAACCGGTAAATGAGGCTGCCAGCAGGGTGAACAGCGCGAAAGTCTTTTTCATATGTGATCCTGTTACAATTCGTCGGCACTCACGCACGAGGGTGGTGCTGTTGGTGTAGCTGCCGCAGGCGTTCCGTCGCGACATGGGTGTAAATTTGCGTCGTGGAAAGATCGCTGTGGCCCAGCAGCATCTGCACCACGCGTAAATCAGCGCCGTGGTTTAACAGATGCGTCGCGAAGGCGTGACGCAATACGTGCGGCGAAAGCTTTTCACTGTCGATACCCGCCAGTGTGGCGTAATGCTTGATGCGATGCCAGAACGTTTGCCGCGTCATCTGCTGGGCGCGCTGGCTCGGAAACAGGACGTCGATAGAAGTACCATTTAGCAGCCACGGACGACCGTGCTCCAGGTACGTTTCCAGCCAGTAAACCGCCTCTTCACCCAGCGGAACCAGCCTTTCCTTATTTCCTTTACCAATGACGCGCACTACGCCCTGACGCAGGCTGATGTCGCTCATCGTCAGACCAACCAGTTCCGAAACGCGCAAGCCGGTAGCATACAATAGCTCAAGCATGGCTTTATCGCGTAACTCCAGCGGCAGGTCAACAGCCGGTGACTGTAATAATCTCTCAACTTGTGCTTCGCTGAGATCTTTCGGCAGCCGCTGCGGGAGCTTAGGAGATGCCAGCAGCGCGCTGGGATCGTCTTCGCGGATCTTCTCACGGTAGAGGTGCTGGAACAGCCGACGCATGGCGCTGAGCAAACGCGCGGAACTGGTAGCTTTGTAGCCCCCTGCGATACGTTCCCCCAGCAGCGCCTGCAGGTCGTCACGCTGCGCGCTCGCAAGGGATAACCCCCGGTGCGCAAGCCATTCCACCAGCATGGTGAGATCGCGACGGTAGGCGCTAAGGGTATTCTCGGCCAGATTTTTCTCCAGCCACAGCGCGTCGAGAAACTGTTCGATCAGTGCGAGATCCTTTTCCACATCAGCCCCTTTGATTTTGCAGTCAGGCCATTATGCCTGATTGCGACCGGTTTCTGGTACACTACGCGCAAAGTCAAAGCAAGTATTGAGATAGTTACGCGATGAATATTGGTCTGTTCTATGGTTCCAGCACCTGCTACACCGAAATGGCGGCAGAGAAAATTCGCGACATCATTGGCCCGGAACTGGTGACGTTGCATAACCTGAAAGATGACGCGGTCGCGCTGATGGAACAGTACGATGTCCTGATTCTTGGCATCCCAACCTGGGATTTTGGTGAGATACAGGAAGACTGGGAAGCCATCTGGGATCAACTCGATTCGGTCAATCTCGACGGCAAAATCATTGCCATGTACGGCATGGGGGATCAGCTGGGCTACGGGGAATGGTTCCTGGACGCGCTCGGCATGCTGCATGACAAGCTGGCGCCGAAAGGAGTATCGTTTATCGGCTACTGGCCAACCGAAGGTTACGAGTTTACCAGTAAAAAACCGATTATCGCCGACGGCGAGCTGTTTGTTGGACTCGCGCTGGATGAAACCAACCAGTACGATCTCAGCGATGAGCGCCTGCAAAGCTGGTGCGAGCAGATTCTGGGCGAAATGGCTGAAAAGTTTAGCTAACGCGCATTACCCCTGCGTCGTTTGTTGCAACAGCATCCGGCGCAGGTCCCGCCACTCGGCAGCATCCATACTGTCAGCCGCCAGCCACAGATGCTGGCAACGCCCGCCGTCCACCTTGCGTAACCGTAACATCATGCCGCAGTTGAGCATCCAGGGCATACCGAGAATATCCCACTCTTTACCCTGCCAGCGCAGGCGGGAATCCATCAGTAATTTAATCTCTCCCTGACGGGCATTAATGCGACGCTGGCTGCGTACGCTGTCAAAAACGACAAACGACAGTAACAGCAGCCACAGCGGCGTATAGCTCAGCGGCCACGGCATCAGTAAAACAAAGGCCGCAACCAGGCCGTGGAGCAATAAAGACATCCACTGCGAGCGCCACGAGACGCGAAGATCAGATTGCCACAGGACCACGTTCCCGATTCCGTGTTTGAATTAATTGCACCATCCGTTGCAACTCGGTGTCGGCGGGTTTGCCGTGGTTCATCAGCCAGTTGAATAAATCCGGATCGTCAGACTCAAGCAGGCGAACAAACAGACGCTTATCATCGTCGCTTAAGCTGTCATACTCATATTCAAAGAAAGGCATGATGGAAATATCAAGTTCACGCATGCCGCGACGGCACGCCCAGTGAATACGGGCCTTGTTGTTAATATCCATGTTCAGTTTCCTGCATTACGTTTGGCAGTCGGTACCCCGTTCAGTGTTCTTTATTTCTCTACGGGGACACCAGCTAGTGTAACGTGTTTTTGACCGTTTCATTACTGGAATATTGCGATCGCCGAGCAGGCTTCCAGAATAATCCCTACAAAGACAGCGGATTACATTATTTTGCGTAGCGCTACGCATAACCGGTTTAGGGCACAAATGGTCTGTTGAAAGCGCTTGCATTGCCTGCAGGCTCTTTTACCATTAGGCATTATCAAAGCGTTAAGCAATTCAGGATATCGTTATGGCATTTACACCATTTTCTCCTCGCCAGCCCGCCGCCTCTGCGCGTCTGCCGCTGACGCTTATTTCTCTTGATGACTGGGCGCTGGCAACGCTCAGCGGTGCCGACGCCGAAAAATATCTGCAGGGCCAGGTGACCGCCGACGTCAGTCAGATGACCGAACACCAGCACCTGCTGGCCGCGCATTGCGACCCAAAAGGCAAAATGTGGAGCAACCTGCGCCTCTTCCGCCGTCAGGACGGCTTTGCTTTTATTGAGCGCCGCAGCCTGCAAGAGGCCCAGCTCAAAGAGCTGAAGAAGTACGCGGTCTTCTCCAAAGTCACTATCGCCCCGGACGACGAACATGTCCTGCTGGGAGTGGCCGGTTTCCAGGCGCGTGCGGCGCTGAAAAATCTCTTCAGCGAACTGCCGGATGCAGAAAAGCAGGTGATCAGCGAAGGCGCGACCTCCATCCTGTGGTTTGAACACCCTGCGGAGCGTTTCCTGTTAGTCACGGATGCGGCAACGGCCGATCGCGTGACTGAAGCGCTGCGCGGCGAAGCGCAGCTCAACAATAGTCAGCAGTGGCTGGCGCTGAATATCGAAGCGGGTCTGCCGGTGATTGACGCAGCAAACAGCGCGCAGTTTATTCCTCAGGCAACGAACCTGCAGGCGCTGGGGGGTATCAGCTTTAAAAAGGGCTGTTATACCGGCCAGGAGATGGTGGCGCGTGCAAAATTCCGCGGAGCTAACAAACGAGCGCTGTGGACGCTGGCGGGCCATGCCAGCCGTGTACCTGAAGCGGGTGAAGACTTAGAGCTGAAGATGGGTGATAACTGGCGCCGCACCGGCACCGTGTTAGCCGCCGTACAGCTGGATGATGGACGTCTTTTGGTACAGGCCGTCATGAACAACGACATGGAAGCCGACTGCGTGTTCCGCGTGCGTGACGATGCGAACACGCTGAGCATCGAGCCGCTGCCGTATTCGTTAGAAGAGTAATCGTATCCAGGTGCCCTCCCTCTCCCTGTGGGAGAGGGCCGGGGTGAGGGCAACCGCCCGCACGGTTTAAAAACTACACCTGCCCCACGTACAAATAGATCGCCAAAAAGTGGCATACGCTGCCGCCGAGCACAAAGCCGTGCCAGATGGCATGGTTGTACGGGATGCGCTTGCAGACGTAGAAAATCACGCCGAGCGAGTACACCACGCCGCCTAAGGCCAGAAGCGTCACGCCCCCTACCGACAGTTTGACCGCCAGTTGATACACCACAATCAGCGACAGCCAGCCCATTGTCAGATAGGTGACCAGTGACAGCACCTTAAACCGGTGCGCGATGGTCAGCTTAAACAGGATCCCCAGCAGTGCCAGGCTCCAGATAACAATCATCAGGCCACGCGACAGCGGTGAGTTGAGCCCCACCAGCAAAAACGGTGTGTAGGTGCCTGCAATCAGAAGATAGATAGCACAGTGGTCAAATTTCTTGAGCCACATCTTGGCCCGCTGATGCGGGATCGCGTGATACAGCGTCGAGGCCAGGAACAGCAGGATCATACTCCCGCCATAAAGACTGTAGCTGGTAATGGCCATCGCGCTGGCATTGGCGTCCACCGCCTGCACCAGCAATAACACTAAACCGACAATCCCAAACACCAGGCCAATGCCGTGGCTGATGCTGTTGGCTACTTCCTCAGCCAGCGAATATCCCTGTGCGATTAATGGTCTACTCACCATACAAAACTCCGGGAAAACAAAAGATGATTATTCATCGCATAACTATGCTAACTGAGAATGATTCCAGTGAACACCTGTTAGCCAAAATAAAGTTAAACATAACGTTTCTAAATTACAATCAGACAGTTACACTTTAATTTCAGCGAACGTGCGTTTCGATTTTAATTATAAACATTTAAAATCAATCACATAAAACTGGTTCTGCCTGGGGTAGATCTCTGAGATCACGTTTTTCAATGCATCCAGGGTCATGTTCTCCTGTTCAGCATGTTTTTGCGTCAATGTATCGAACGTAACGGTTGACGTTCCCGTTACTTCGATGGTGCAAAAATAACCATCATCCTCATAACGCCCCACCCGCAGGATATCGCCAGTTTTGAAATGGGATTCACTTTTATCCCGGATAGTGATGGTTTTACGTCCGGCCAGAATGTCGTCCTGAAAACGCTGAAAAAAAGTGATGTCGTTTGGCTGCATGTTATTATTCCCTGAAGAAAAGTCTGATGAGTGAGTGTAGCCATTGTGAGCATGTTCTCCCATTCCGCCATTGCCAGTCTCAATAACCTGGAGATGATGGTCTACAACTATGTCATAAAAAATCGTGACAAAGTGATGTACATGACCATCCGCGAGCTGGCGGATGCGGCAGACGTCTCAACCACGACTATCCTGCGCTTTTGCCGCAAGCTTAACTGCGAAGGCTATTCTGAATTCCGCGTGCGCTTTAAGCTTTATCTTGAACAGAACGAGCCCCAGCAGGCAAACTTCGGTGCCAGCGAAATTATCAGCTTTTTTAAAAGCGTGAATAATGAAGAGTTCGATGCGTTATTAGATAAGGCGGTTGATATTATTTTAACGTCAGAGCGAATTATATTTGTCGGTGCCGGAACATCGGGTTCGCTGGCAAAATATGGCGCACGCTTCTTTTCTAATATCGGGAAATTCAGTAATCATATTGATGATCCTTATTTCCCGGTCACCAATGATATGGCGAAAAATGCGCTGGCGATTGTGCTTTCTGTCTCGGGCGAGACCGAGGAGATCCTGCGCTTCGCCAGCCAGTTCAGCCTGCATCACTGCAAGGTGCTCTCGATAACCAGCCACGAGCACTCGCGTCTCGCAAAACTGGCGGACTTTAATCTCTCCTGGCATATTCCTCAGACGCGTATTGCAGGCGTCTACGACATCACCACGCAAATTCCCGTCATTTATATTCTGGAATCTCTCGGACGTAAACTGGCGAAGAAAATCACAGAATAAAACACCCTGTTTTTTTGATGTAACAAATCACATTTACTGTGAATTGTTATATCGTGACATTCAATTTCGCTTTGCTAGACTCGATGCCAATAAGCCATTTATTGAGAAGAGCAGCGATGAAAAAATTAACCTTACCAAAAGATTTTTTATGGGGCGGCGCGGTTGCCGCTCACCAGGTTGAAGGCGGCTGGAACACAGGCGGCAAAGGGCCAAGCATTTGTGACGTATTGACCGGCGGCGCGCACGGCGTCCCGCGCGAAATCACCCAGGAAGTAGTGCCGGGTAAATACTACCCAAACCACGAGGCCATCGACTTCCACGGCCACTATAAAGAAGACATCAAGCTGTTTGCCGAGATGGGTTTCAAGTGCTTCCGCACCTCTATTGCCTGGACGCGCATCTTCCCGAAAGGTGACGAAACGCAGCCAAACGAAGAGGGGCTGAAGTTCTACGACGATATGTTCGACGAGCTGCTGAAATACAACATCGAACCGGTGATCACCCTCTCCCACTTCGAAATGCCGCTGCACCTGGTGCAGGAGTACGGTAGCTGGACCAACCGTAAAGTGGTCGATTTCTTTGTGCGCTTCGCGGAAGTGGTTTTTGAGCGCTACAAAAACAAGGTCAAATACTGGATGACCTTCAACGAAATCAATAACCAGCGCAACTGGCGCGCGCCGCTGTTCGGTTACTGCTGCTCGGGCGTGGTCTATACCGAACATGACAATCCGGAAGAGACCATGTACCAGGTCCTGCACCACCAGTTTGTGGCCAGCGCCCTGGCGGTGAAAGCCGCGCGCCGCATCAACCCTGAGATGAAAGTCGGCTGCATGCTGGCCATGGTGGCGCTCTATCCGTTCTCATGCAAACCGGAAGACGTGATGTTCGCCCAGGAATCCATGCGCGAGCGCTATGTCTTTACCGACGTCCAACTGCGTGGTTACTACCCATCCTACGTGCTGAACGAGTGGGAGCGCCGTGGCTTCTCCATCAAAATGGAGGCAGGCGACGAGCAGATCCTGCGTGAAGGTACCTGCGACTACTTAGGTTTCAGCTACTACATGACCAACGCGGTGAAAGCGGAAGGCGGTACCGGCGATGCGATTTCCGGCTTCGAAGGCAGCGTGCCGAACCCGCACGTGAAGGCGTCCGACTGGGGCTGGCAGATTGACCCGGTAGGCCTGCGCTATTCTCTGTGCGAACTGTACGAGCGTTATCAGAAACCGCTGTTTATCGTGGAGAACGGGTTCGGCGCCTACGACAAGGTTGAAGAAGACGGCAGCATCAACGATGACTATCGTATCGACTACCTGCGTGCCCACGTGGAAGAGATGATCAAAGCCGTGACGCACGACGGCGTGGATCTGATGGGATATACGCCCTGGGGCTGCATCGACTGCGTGTCGTTCACCACCGGCCAGTACAGCAAGCGCTACGGCTTTATCTACGTGAACAAGCACGACGACGGCACGGGCGACATGTCGCGTTCCCGCAAGAAGAGCTTCGAGTGGTATAAGGGCGTGATTGCCAGCAACGGCGAGAAACTTTAACGCCGGGCGGCGCTACGATTGATCCCCTCTCCCCTTTGGGAGAGGGTTAGGGTGAGGGGCTTATTTCCCGCCAGCCAACTCAATAAAACTGCCCGTTACGTACGACGCCTTCTCGCTCAGCAGCCAGACAATCGCCTGCGCCACCTCTTCCGGCTGGCCGCCACGCTGCATCGGCAGCAACGATTTCACGCGATCCACCCTCCCCGGCTCTCCGCCGGACGCATGAATATCCGTATAAATCAGACCCGGACGTACGCAGTTGACGCGAATACCCTGCGCCGCCACTTCCAGCGATAGCCCGGTTGTCAGCGAATCCACCGCCCCCTTGGACGCGGCATAATCCACATATTCACCCGGCGCCCCCAGACGCGACGCTGCGGAAGAGACATTCACTATCCCCCCGCCCTTGCCGCCATGCCTGAAGGACATGCGTTTTACCGCTTCCCGGCAGCAGAGAAAGTAGCCCGTGACGTTGGTCGCCAGGACGCGGTTAATGCGCTCAGCGGAGAGGTTCTCGATAGTGGATTGTTCAAACAGAATGCCCGCATTATTGACCAGCGCACGAAGCGGCTCGCCTTCACGATCGAGGCTGTCAAACATCGCCAGCACCTGGGCTTCATCACTGATATCTGCGCGGACGGCAAAGGCTTTACCGCCCGCTTCAACGATCTGGTTGATCACGTCCGTCGCGGCTTTAATGTTGTGATGATAGTTCACCGCCACGGTGTAGCCTTCGCGCGCCAGCTGCAGCGCGGTGGCTTTCCCAATGCCCCGGCTGGCGCCGGTGACCAGTGCTATTGCCATTTTCTTCTCCCAATAAAAAAAGCCGGGTGGCGGCTTCGCCTTACCCGGCCTACGTTACTACACCAACAATATTACTGGTATTCGCTCATCGGCACGCAGGAGCAGAACAGGTTACGGTCGCCGTAGACGTCATCAAGACGCTTCACGGTCGGCCAGTATTTGTTTGCCACGCCTGCCGGGAAGACGGCCAGCTCGCGGGAATAGCCGTGGTTCCACTCGGAGACCATCTCATGCTGGGTATGCGGAGCGTTGACCAGCGGGTTATCTTCCAGCGTCCATTCGCCGTCCTGCACGCGGTCGATCTCCATGCGGATCGCCAGCATCGCGTCGATAAAGCGGTCCAGCTCGGCCTTGCTTTCAGACTCGGTCGGCTCAACCATCAGCGTACCCGCAACCGGGAACGACATGGTTGGCGCATGGAAGCCGTAGTCGATCAGACGCTTGGCGATATCCAGCTCGCTGATGCCGGTCTGCTCTTTCAGCGGACGAATATCGAGGATGCACTCGTGCGCCACGCGACCGTCGCGGCCGGTATAGAGCACCGGGAAGGCGGACTTCAGACGAGTCGCAATATAGTTGGCGTTGAGGATCGCCACCTGGCTCGCCTGCTTCAGCCCTTCCGCGCCCATCATGCGGATGTACATCCAGCTGATTGGCAGGATAGAGGCGCTACCGAACGGTGCCGCAGAGACCGCGCCCTGACGAGTCAGCATGCCTTCAATCTGCACAACGCTGTGGCCTGGGACAAACGGCGCCAGGTGCGCTTTCACGCCGATAGGACCCATGCCCGGGCCGCCACCGCCGTGAGGGATGCAGAAGGTTTTGTGCAGGTTCAGGTGCGACACATCCGCGCCGATAAAGCCCGGAGAGGTAATGCCCACCTGGGCGTTCATGTTCGCGCCGTCGAGGTAAACCTGACCGCCGTACTGGTGCACCACTTCGCACACTTCACGGATAGTCTCTTCGTAAACGCCGTGGGTAGACGGGTAGGTCACCATGATGCAGGAGAGCTTGTCGCCCGCCAGCTCGGCTTTCGCACGCAGGTCGGCCAGATCGATGTTGCCGTTTTTATCGCACGCCACCACCACCACTTCCATGCCCGCCATCTGGGCAGAGGCCGGGTTGGTACCGTGGGCAGAGCTTGGGATCAGGCAGATATCGCGGTGTCCTTCGTTGCGGCTTTCGTGATAGTGACGGATCGCCAGCAGGCCCGCGTATTCGCCCTGCGCGCCGGAGTTTGGCTGCATGCAGAGCGCGTCATAACCGGTCAGCTTCACCAGCCAGTCGGAAAGCTGGTTGATCATCATATGATAACCTTCCGCCTGCTCTGGCGGGCAGAACGGGTGCAGCTCGGAGAATTCAGGCCAGGTGATCGGGATCATCTCTGCCGCGGCGTTCAGCTTCATGGTGCAGGAGCCCAGCGGGATCATCGCCTGGTTCAGCGCCAGATCCTTTCGCTCCAGAGAGTGCATATAGCGCATCATCTCGGTTTCGCTGTGGTAGCGGTTAAACACCGGATGCGTCAGGATCGCATCGTTACGCAGCATGCTTTCCTGAATGGAGCGGCTGTCGAGCGCGACCTCTTTGTCGAGTGCGTCAATGTCCAGACCGTGCGCGTCACCCAGCAACACGCTGAACAGGTTCAGGATATCGTCGCGGGTGGTGCTTTCATCCAGCGTAATGCCGACGGCGTTGTGGATGTCGCTGCGCAGGTTGATCTCTGCTGCATTCGCGCGCGCCAGCACGGCCGCTTTGTCCGCCACTTCCACACACAGGGTGTCGAAGTAGTTAGCGTGGCGCAGCTTAAGGCCTTTCTGCTGCAGGCCGCAGGCCAGAATGTCGGCCAGGCGGTGAATGCGGCTGGCAATGCGCTTCAGACCAGCCGGGCCGTGGAACACGGCGTACAGGCTGGCGATGTTTGCCAGCAGCACCTGTGAGGTACAGATGTTGGAGTTCGCTTTCTCGCGGCGGATGTGCTGCTCGCGGGTCTGCATCGCCATGCGCAGCGCGGTGTTACCGGCAGCGTCTTTTGAGACGCCGATAATACGGCCGGGCATGGAGCGTTTGAATTCATCTTTCGCGCCGAAGAACGCCGCGTGCGGGCCGCCGTAGCCCATCGGCACGCCGAAGCGTTGCGCTGAACCAAAGACAATATCCGCGCCCTGTTTGCCCGGCGCCGTCAGCAACACCAGCGCCATAAAGTCGGCGGCAACGCTGACAACCACTTTGCGGGATTTCAGCTCGGCAATCAGCGCGCCGTAGTCGTGAACTTCACCGGTGGTGCCCACCTGCTGCAGCAGCACGCCAAAGACGTCCTGATGATCCAGCACTTTGTCAGCGTCGTCGACGATCACGTCAAAGCCGAAGGTTTCCGCACGGGTGCGCACGACGTCCAGCGTCTGCGGATGCACGTCCGCCGCCACGAAGAAGCGGTTGGCATTTTTCAGCTTGCTCACGCGCTTAGCCATCGCCATCGCTTCGGCGGCGGCGGTCGCTTCATCCAGCAGAGACGCGGAGGCAATATCCATACCGGTCAGATCCAGCGTCACCTGCTGGAAGTTCAGCAGCGCTTCCAGACGGCCCTGGGAGACTTCCGGCTGATACGGGGTGTAAGCGGTGTACCAGCCCGGGTTTTCCAGCATGTTGCGCAGGATAACCGGCGGCAACTGCACGTTGGTGTAGCCCATGCCAATGTAAGACTTATAGCGCTTGTTCAGGCCTGCGATAGCCTTCAGCTCCGCCAGCGCGGCGAATTCCGTGGTGGCTTCCCCCACCTGAGGCGGCGTGGCAAGCTGGATGTCTTTTGGCACAATCTGGCCGATCAGTGCGTTTAATGAATCCGCGCCAACTGTCTTCAGCATCTCCTGCTGTTGCTGAGCATCCGGCCCAATGTGACGTTCAATGAAGGCGCCACGGTTTTCAAGCTGGCTTAAAGTCTGTGTCATGAGCGATGGTTCCTGAAACGTGCAGTGAATTTAAGTTCCCTCTCCCTCTGGGAGAGGGTTAGGGCGAGGGGAAGATGGGCACCCTCGCCCCTGCCCTCTCCCGAAAGGAGAGGGGGATAAACGATTACTCGTCTTCTAACAGTGCTTCGTACGCGGTCGCATCCAGCAGCGCGGCAACCTGAGATTCGTCGCTGGCTTTGATCTTGAAGATCCAGCCGCCTTCATAAGGCTCGCTGTTCACCAGCTCTGGCGAATCGCTCAGCGCGTCGTTGACGGCAACGATTTCGCCGCTCACAGGGGCATAGATGTCAGATGCCGCTTTTACGGACTCCGCCACGGCGCAGTCGTCGCCCGCGCTAACGGTCGTGCCCACGTCAGGCAGGTCAACAAACACCATGTCGCCCAGCAGCTCTTGCGCGTGCTCGGTGATCCCTACGGTGTAAGTGCCGTCCGCCTCTTTGCGCAGCCACTCGTGTTCTTTGCTGTATTTCAGTTCTGCTGGCACATTGCTCATTGAAGTTCTCCTGATAAAAATGATTAGGCGACCGGCTTACCGGCGCGAACAAAAATCGGTTTGGTCACGTTGACCGGCATTTCGCGGTTGCGGATTTGCACCACCGCCGTTTCGCCAATGCCCGCCGGCACGCGTGCCAGTGCAATACTGTAGCCCAGCGTCGGGGAGAAGGTACCGCTGGTGATCACGCCTTCGCGAGGATTGCCGTCAGCATCGGTAAAGCGCACCGGCAGTTCACCGCGCAGCACGCCCTTCTCGGTCATCACCAGACCCACCAGCTGTTCAGTGCCCTTCTCGCGCTGCATCTCCAGCGCTTCACGGCCAATAAAGTCACGGTCAGCCGGTTCCCATGCAATGGTCCAGCCCATATTGGCGGCCAGCGGAGAGACGCCTTCGTCCATCTCCTGACCGTAGAGGTTCATCCCCGCTTCCAGACGCAGCGTATCGCGCGCGCCCAGACCCGCAGGCTTCACGCCCGCTTCCACCAGCGCACGCCAGAAATCAGCGGCCTTCTCGTTCGGCATGGCAATTTCGTAGCCCGCTTCACCGGTGTAGCCGGTGGTGGCGATAAACAGATCGCCCGCCTGCACGCCGAAGAACGGCTTCATGCCTTCGGTTGCTTTGCGTTGCTCGTCGTTAAACAGAGACGCGGCTTTCGCCTGCGCGTTCGGCCCCTGTACGGCGATCAGCGACAGGTCGTCACGGACGGTGATGTCGATGGCATAAGGTTCGGCGTGTTGGGTGATCCAGGAGAGGTCTTTTTCGCGGGTGGCGGAGTTGACAACGAGGCGGAAGAAATCTTCAGTGAAGTAGTAGACGATAAGGTCATCAATCACGCCGCCCGAGGCATTCAGCATGCCGGTGTAGAGCGCTTTACCCGGCGTCTTCAGTTTGGCGACGTCATTTGCCAGCAGATAACGCAAAAACTCCCGGGTGCGGCTACCGCGCAGATCGACAATCGTCATGTGGGACACGTCGAACATACCGGCATCGGTGCGCACCGCGTGGTGCTCATCAATCTGCGAGCCGTAGTGCAGTGGCATCAACCAGCCATGGAAGTCCACCATGCGGGCGCCGCATAACACGTGTTGTTCGTACAAAGGAGTCTGTTGAGCCATCTTGTCCTCGTTGAAAAATTCACCGTGAAACCCGGTGTCAGCCCCGTTACCTGGCGCCGACGCAAACGTTCTCTTTTACCCGAACTTACCACCGAAACCGGCGGTTAACCATAAGGTAAAACGGGTCATCACATTAGCTTATGACCAAAAAACGCTAAAAAGCCTACAGAGTTATTCACTGGAAAAATGCGATTAACCCCGCACAAAATTAACAATAATCTAACAGGATTTAGCACATGGTGATATTTCGTGCGGAAAAACGGGCCGAATTTCCGTAACATAAAATCTCGTAGATTAGATTTTCTAATGCGAAAAATGACGTGAAATTAGAATATTTCAAACGAGGGAATTTCCCCGGCGCAGAGGCCGGGAAAATAAAGTGTGACGGGGATCGAGATTAGCGTAACCAGTCGGGAAGATCGTTAAGACCCATCGCCTGGCGAAGAAGTTGAGGTTTGACGCCAGGAAGCGTATCAGCCAGTTTAAGACCAATATCGCGCAGCAGTTTTTTCGCCGGATTCGCGCCGGCAAACAGCTCGCGGAAGCCCTGCATGCCCGCCAGCATCATCGCCGCACTGTGCTTGCGGCTGCGCTCGTAGCGACGCAGGTACAGATGCTGACCGATATCTTTGCCTTCGCGGTGCAGGCGACGCAGTTCCTCAACCAGCTCCGCCGCGTCCATAAAGCCAAGGTTGACGCCCTGCCCGGCCAGCGGATGAATGGTATGCGCCGCATCACCGACCAGCGCCAGACGGTGCGCCGCAAACTGACGCGCGTAGCGGCCGGTTAACGGGAACACCTGCCGCTCGCTTTCAAGGGCGCATAAGCCAAGGCGGTTATCAAACGCCATGCACAGCGCCTGGTTAAAGGCATCCAGCGTCGCCTCCTGCATCAGCTGGGCTTTTTCAGGCACCAGGGACCAGACAATCGAGCACAGGTGCGGATCGGCAAGCGGCAGGAATGCCAGAATGCCGTCGTTGTGGAAAATCTGGCGCGCCACGCCGCCGTGCGGCTCTTCGGTACGGATCGTCGCGACCAGCGCGTGATGACGATAGTCCCAGAAAGTCAGCGGGATATCGGCTTTATTACGCAGCCAGGAGTTCGCACCGTCGGCGCCGACCACCAGACGCGCGGTCAGCATGTCGCCGCTCTGCAGGGTGATAAACGCCTCGTTTTCGCCCCATGCCACCTGCTGGATCTGCGCAGGCGCAATCAGGGTCACGTCACTGCACTGCTGTGCTTTCTGCCACAGCGCGTGGTGGATCACCGCGTTTTCGATGATATGGCCCAGATGGCTATAGCCCATGCTTTCATCATCAAAAGCAATATGACCAAAGCTGTCTTTATCCCACACTTCCATGCCGTGATAGCAGCTGGCGCGCTGCGCCACAATATCTGCCCAGACGCCAAGGTGCGTCAGCAATTTCTCGCTGGCGGCATTGATCGCCGAGACGCGGAGTTCCGGCGGGGCATCTGGCGCAACTGCCTGAGGCTGCTTTTGCTCCAGCACCGCCACGCGCAGGCCGCTGCCCTGTAAACCGCAGGCCAGCGCCAGTCCAACCATACCGCCGCCAACGATGGCGACATCAACATTTTGCACGGTGATAACTCCTTAACGCGCGACCCAACCAAGAGTCCGCTGCGCCAGCACGTCACGTGCCGGAATGAATAATTCCATCGCCATCAGCCCGAGGTTGCGACCCGCAACCAGCGGCGCCCAGCGATTGGCAAAGAGATGGACTAAGCCGTCGGTAACGCCGATTGTCGCCTCTTTATCGGCCTGACGTCGCTTCTGGTAATGGCTTAGCACCGGGTATGCGCCACAGTCTTTTTGCTCACCCCACGCCTGAGCAAGGGTTTCCGCCAGGCTCATGACATCACGCAGGCCAAGGTTGAACCCTTGTCCGGCAATCGGATGTAATGTCTGCGCGGCGTTGCCGACCAGCGCCACGCGGTGAGAAACAGATTGCGATGCGGTGGTTAACGACAGCGGATAGACCGCACGTTTCCCCGCATGGGTAATACGCCCCAGCCGCCAGCCAAAGGCTTTCTGCAGCTCGGAACAAAAACGTTCGTCGGACCAGGCTTTAACCTCTTCGGCCTTATCCTGCGGATGGCACCAGACCAGGGAACAGCGTCCGTCCGACATCGGCAGCATTGCCAGCGGGCCATGCTGCGTAAAGCGTTCAAACGCCCTGCCGTGGTGTTCTGCTGCGGTAGAGACGTTGGCAATGACCGCCACCTGGCCGTACGGCTGCTGGCGCCACTCCACGCCGCACTGGGCGCCGAGCGATGAACGCGAGCCGTCCGCGGCGACCAGAAGCTGGCCTTCAAGCACGGTGCCGTTTTCCAGCGTTACGCTGACCGACTCCTCGCTGCGGCTCACGCCGGCCACGCGCGCCGGACAATGCAGCGTGACGCCCGGCGCATCCTGGAGCAGGCGGAACAGACGCAATCCGACGTCGTGCAGCTCAACAACCTGACCCAGCGCGTCAATGCGGTAATCCTGCGCGTCCAGCGTGACAAAGCCAGCATGGCCGCGATCGCTTACGTGAACGGTTTCAATTGCCGTCGCGCAATCGGCGATGGCCTGCCAGATGCCAATACGGGACAGCTGCTGGCAGGTACCCTGCGCCAGGGCAATAGCGCGGGAATCAAAACCGGGATGATTCTTTGCCTGCGGAGCGACGGCTTCCACCAGGTGCACCGCAAGCTGCCCCTTCGTCAAATGCGAAATGGCCAGCGCCAGCGTGGCCCCGGTCATGCCGCCGCCAACGATAATCACGCTCATGCGCGTGCCGCTGCCATCAGCGCCTCGATATCGTCAGCGTTTTTCACGACGCTCGCGGTCAGGTTTTCGTTACCGGTTTCGGTAATAACGATGTCATCTTCAATACGAATGCCAATCCCGCGGTACTCCTCAGGCACGTCGGCATCCGGCGCGATATACAGGCCTGGCTCCACGGTTAACACCATGCCCGGCTCCAGCACGCGCGAACGGTCGGCGCCGTACGCGCCGACGTCATGCACATCCAGCCCCAGCCAGTGGCTCAGGCCGTGCATGAAATACGGTCGATGCGCATTTTCAGCAATCAGGGTGTCTACGTCCCCTTTCAGGATCCCGAGCCTGACCAGGCCGGTAATCATGATGCGCACCACTTCGCCGGTCACTTCCTGCATGGAGGTACCGGGACGATACAGCCTGAGCGCCGTCTCAAGCGATTCCAGGACAATGTCGTAAATGGCGCGCTGTGCCGGTGAGAATTTACCGTTTACCGGGAAGGTACGGGTGATGTCCCCCGCGTAGCCCTGGTATTCGCAGCCGGCGTCAATCAGCACCAGATCGCCGTCGCGCAGCGCGCTTTCGTTTTCGGTGTAGTGCAGAATGCAGCCGTTTTCTCCGCCGCCAACAATGGTGTTGTAGGAGGGATAACGCGCGCCGTGGCGGTTAAATTCGTGGTGAATTTCGCCTTCCAGCTGGTATTCGAACAGCCCGGGACGGCACTTTTCCATGGCGCGGGTGTGCGCCAGGGCGCTGATTTCGCCCGCACGACGCATCAAATTCAGCTCTTCTTCAGACTTGAACAGGCGCATCTCATGCACCACCGGACGCCAGTCCGTCAGCGTGGCCGGCGCGGACAGGTTCTGCCGCGAGCCTTTGCGCAGCTTATCCAGCGCGGTGAAAACAATCTCATCGGCGTAGGCATATTCACCCTGCGCGTGATAGAGCACGTCGAGGCCGTTAAGCAGCTGATAGAGCTGCTGGTTGATTTCGCTAAACGCCAGCGCGCGGTCAACGCCCAGCTTCGCCGGTGCGGCCTCCTGGCCCAGGCGGCGGCCAAACCAGATTTCGGCTGTCAGATCGCGCACGCGGTTGAAAATCACGCTGTGGTTGTGGGTGTCATTGCTCTTAATCAGCACCAGCACCGCTTCCGGCTCGTTAAAGCCGGTGAAGTACCAGAAATCGCTGCTCTGGCGATAAGGATATTCGCTGTCGGCGCTGCGCGTAACTTCGGGCGCAGCAAAAATCAGCGCGGCGCTGCCCGGCTGCATTGTTGCCAGCAGCGCCTGACGGCGGCGCGAATACTCTTGACTCGAGATAACCATGACACCCTCCTGTGCGTTATTTTTCTTAATGTAAGGTTGGCTTGCGGACTTCCGGCTCGGTCGGCTGAGAGCGCGTGAAGTTGTCGTGGCACAGCAGAGCCGCCACGCGCACGTACTCGATAATCTCTTCAAGAGACATTTCCAGCTCTTCCTGGTCTTCGTCTTCATCGTAGCCGAGCTGGGCGATGTTACGCAGGTCGTCGATCGCCTCACCCGCTTCGCCGGTCACTTTATCCAGTTTAGGCTGCGTCACGCCCAGCCCCAGCAGATAGTGGTTTACCCAGCCGGCCAGCGCATCGGCGCGATCGAACACGCTGACGTCGTCGCCTTCAGGCAGATAAAGCTGAAAAAGGAAGCCATCGTCTTCCAGCGAATCGCTGGTTGCGGCGTGCATTTTACGCAGCGCTTCCGCCAGCTCGTGACCAAACGCCAGCCCTTCATTCGTGAGGTCGTGGATCAGCGGCTGCCATGAGCTGTCGCTGTTTCCGCCGCACAGCATGCCACTGATCAGACCGTGCATTTCGGCAGGGGTTAAACCGATTCCCTGCTGGTTCAGTAACTGGTTTAAATCCTTGTAACCAGGCATTTCGTTCTGTATAGACATGAGCATTCGTCATCAAAGGGGGGAAGTTTCATGATATGCTACCACTTTGGACCCTGGTGATACCAGAAAAGGGCTTGTATCTTCACATCAGGGTAGCTATAGTGTCGCCCCTTCGCAGCCCCCGGGGCAGTAAGCGAAGGCAGCGCAGTCAATCAGCAGGAAGGTGGCATGTCTGCACAACCCGTCGATCTCCAGATTTTTGGCCGTTCACTGCGAGTGAATTGTCCGCCTGAACAAAGGGATGCTTTGAATCAGGCAGCGGACGATTTGAATCAGCGGTTGCAAGATCTAAAAGAACGCACTAGAGTCACAAATACTGAGCAGCTGGTTTTCATCGCCGCGTTGAACATCAGCTATGAACTGACTCAGGAAAAAGCGAAGACCCGCGACTACGCGGCAAGCATGGAGCAGCGCATTAAAATGCTCCAGCAGACCATAGAACAGGCATTGCTTGATCAAGGTCGCAATCCCGAAAGACCGGGACCAAAGTTTGAATAACACTTCTCAGTTGACTATGGTAGAGTAACTGTGAAGACAAAATTTCTCTGAGATGTTCGCAAGCGGGCCAGTCCCCTGAGCCGATATTTCATACCACAAGAATGTGGCGCTCCATGGTTGGTGAGCATGCTCGGTCCGTCCGAGAAGCCTTAAAACTATGACGACACATTCACCTTGAACCAAGGGTTCAAGGGTTACAGCCTGCGGCGGCATCTCGGAGATTCCCTCTCTTTTCTTCTACCGACTACCATGACCCAATTCCCTGAAGTTTCTGCTTCACGCCAGGACATCCGTCAGTTAATTCGTCAGCGCCGCCGTGCGTTAACCGCCGATCAGCAAGTGCATTTTGCCCAGCAGGCCGCCGCCCGTATGATGGCGTATCCCCCTGTCGTGATGGCGCACACCGTTGCGCTGTTTCTGTCATTTGATGGAGAGCTGGATACCCAACCGCTGATAGAGCAGCTCTGGCGCGCCGGGAAGAAGGTCTATCTGCCGGTGCTGCACCCGTTCAGCGAAGGTAATTTGCTGTTTCTGCACTACCACCCGCACAGCGAACTGGTGGTGAATCGCCTGAAAATCACCGAACCGAAACTCGACGTGCGCGACGTGCTCCCGCTGTCACAGCTGGATGTGCTGATTACACCGCTGGTGGCGTTTGATGAACAGGGCCAGCGTTTAGGGATGGGCGGCGGTTTTTATGACCGGACGCTGCAAAACTGGCAGCAGTACGGGTTGCAGCCGGTGGGCTATGCGCATGATTGTCAGGGCGTGGAGGCGTTGCCGGTGGAGAAGTGGGATGTGCCGTTGCCGGCGGTGGTGACGCCGTCGAAGTTGTGGGAATGGTGAATCAAACGTGCGGCCTGATGCCCTCACCCCAGCCCACTCCCACAGGGAGAGGGTGAAAACATAAAAAAACGGTAACTATCGTTACCGTTTTGCATTTACCTCGCCACAATTAGTACAGCAGACGCGCGCGAATTGTCCCCTGAATCGCCTTCATGCTCTGCAGCGCTTTCTCGGCAACATCGTCATCCGCTTCGATATCAATAACCACGTAGCCCATCTGCGAGTTCGTCTGCAGATACTGCGCGGCAATATTGACGCCCTGCTCGGCAAAGATCTGGTTAATCGCGGTCAGCACGCCTGGACGGTTTTCGTGGATGTGCAGCAGACGACGACCACCGTGCAGCGGCAGAGACACTTCCGGGAAGTTCACGGCAGAGAGCGTAGAACCGTTGTCGGAATATTTGCTCAGCTTACCCGCCACTTCCAGGCCGATATTCTCCTGCGCTTCTTGGGTAGAGCCGCCAATGTGCGGCGTCAGGATCACGTTGTCGAACTCGCACAGCGGAGAGGTAAACGGATCGCTGTTGGTCGCAGGCTCCGTCGGGAAGACGTCGATGGCCGCGCCCGCCAGATGCTTACGCTTCAGCGCATCCGCCAGTGCCGGGATATCGACAACCGTGCCGCGCGCGGCGTTGATCAGCAGTGAGCCCGGCTTCATCAGCGCCAGCTCTTCCGCACCCATCATGTTTTTGGTGGACGCATTTTCCGGTACGTGCAGGCTCACCACGTCGCTCATGTTCAGCAGGTCAGACAGGTGTTGAACCTGGGTCGCATTGCCCAGCGGCAGCTTGCTTTCGATATCGTAGAAAAACACGTGCATGCCCAGAGATTCCGCCAGAATACCGAGCTGCGTACCGATGTGGCCGTAGCCGATAATCCCCAGTTTTTTACCACGCGCTTCATATGAGCCGGACGCCAGCTTGTTCCACACGCCGCGGTGCGCCTTGGCGTTCGCTTCTGGAATGCCGCGCAGCAGCAGCAGCAGTTCGCCAATCACCAGCTCCGCCACGGAACGGGTGTTGGAAAACGGGGCGTTGAAGACGGGAATACCGCGTTTGGCGGCAGCATTCAGGTCCACCTGGTTGGTACCGATGCAGAAGCAGCCGATAGCCACCAGCTTTTCCGCAGCGGCAATAACCTCTTCAGTCAGGTGAGTACGGGATCGCAGGCCAATGAAGTGGGCATCACGGATGGACGCTTTCAGCTCTTCGGTATCGAGCGCGCCTTTGTGAAATTCGATGTTGGTGTAACCTGCCGCACGAAGGCTATCGATTGCTTTTTGATGCACGCCCTCGACCAGCAGGAATTTAATCTTGTCTTTCTCCAGTGATACCTTTGCCATTTACCCGACCCTGTTTTTGTCTGAACTGATGTTGTGCTGGATATGAATCCGCTGTAGCCAACATATCAAAAAAAACTATTGCAGCAATATGAACGTTTGCGTCAGCACTCTGAAGAAAAGTCATACAGAGCAAAATGTCAGAGGAAAATGCTATGGAAATTTACAAACGCGGCAGGATCGGCAAAAGAGGCGGAAAAACGTGACACAAGTCACCGAATTTAGCTTTTCAAAAATTTTTTAGCGGGGGGAGGACTCCCCCCGTCAGATCATTTTACGATGGTTTTCACGCCGTCAGCGGTGCCAATCAGCGCCACATCCGCGCCACGGTTGGCGAATAGCCCTACGGTCACTACGCCTGGGATAGCATTGATAGCATTTTCCAGCGCAATCGCGTCGAGGATTTCCAGACCGTGAACATCGAGGATCACGTTACCGTTATCGGTGACTACGCCCTGACGATATTCCGGACGACCGCCCAGCTTCACCAGCTGACGGGCAACCGCGCTACGGGCCATTGGGATCACTTCGACCGGCAGCGGGAAATTACCCAGAATGTCGACCTGCTTGGAGGCGTCCGCGATGCAGATAAACTTGTCCGCAACGGAGGCGATGATCTTCTCGCGCGTCAGCGCCGCGCCGCCGCCTTTGATCATCTGCATGTGGCCGTTGATTTCATCCGCGCCATCAACGTAAATCCCCAGACGATCCACTTCGTTGAGATCGAAAACGGTAATGCCGAGGCTTTTCAGCTTTTCCGTGGAAGCATCAGAGCTGGAAACCGCGCCCTCGATTTGCCCCTTCATCGTGCCCAGCGCATCGATAAAGTGTGCCGCGGTTGATCCCGTACCGACACCGACAATGGTACCCGGCTGCACGTACTGGAGAGCGGCCCATCCTACTGCTTTTTTCAGTTCATCCTGCGTCATGATCGTTTTGCCTGTGGTGTGAAAACTCAGGGCGCATTATAGAACACGTCGAATGGAATTCGTCTGCCACGAAGGGAAAATTGTGTCATAGTGCAGAATAAGCAAAATTTAGGAGCCAGCCAGAGCAATGAAACGTCCGGACTACAGAACACTACAGGCACTTGATGCAGTTATTCGTGAACGCGGTTTTGAGCGCGCGGCGCAAAAGCTTTGCATCACCCAGTCCGCCGTATCACAGCGTATCAAACAGCTTGAAAACATGTTCGGCCAGCCGCTGCTGGTGCGCACCGTGCCGCCACGTCCAACCGAGCAAGGGCAAAAGCTTCTCGCCCTGCTGCGCCAGGTTGAACTGCTGGAAGACGAGTGGCTGGGTGACGAACAAACGGGCTCTACGCCGCTGCTGCTCTCTCTGGCGGTCAACGCCGACAGCCTGGCAACCTGGCTGCTGCCGGCCCTTGCGCCGGTATTAGCGGACTCCCCTATCCGCCTGAATTTACAGGTTGAGGATGAAACCCGTACCCAGGAACGCCTGCGTCGCGGTGAAGTGGTTGGGGCGGTCAGTATCCAGCCTCAGGCCTTGCCAAGCTGTCTTGTCGATCAGCTGGGCGCGCTGGACTACCTGTTTGTGGGTTCAAAAGCCTTTGCCGAGCGCTACTTCCCGAACGGCGTCACCCGCGCCGCGCTGCTGAAAGCCCCTGCCGTGGCGTTCGACCATCTGGATGATATGCATCAGGCGTTCCTGCAGCAAAACTTCGATCTGCCGCCGGGCAGCGTGCCGTGCCATATCGTCAACTCGTCTGAAGCCTTTGTGCAGCTTGCGCGTCAGGGCACCACCTGCTGCATGATCCCGCATCTGCAGATTGAGAAAGAGTTGAAAAGCGGTGAGCTGATTGACCTGACGCCAGGGCTGTATCAGCGCCGGATGCTCTACTGGCACCGGTTTGCGCCGGAAAGCCGCATGATGCGCAACGTCACCGACGCGCTGCTGGCGTACGGGCACAAGGTGTTGAGACAGGATTAATCGCTTGAATTCCCTCTCCCTGCGGGAGAGGGTTAGGGTGAGGGCAAATTACTGCGCCTTAGCCGCCTCAGTTTGCTGAGTTTGAGTTGGCTCCAGCTGGAACACCACATCCACCTGATCGTCAAACTGAATGGTTGGCTGCTCGTATGTTTCCTGAGCAGACACCGGGGCTGCATCAGCCTTCATCATCCGTACCATCGGGCTTGGCTGGTAGTTAGAGACGTGGTAACGCACGCTGTAAACCGGGCCGAGTTTGCTCTTAAAGCCAGAAGCCAGCTGTTCCGCCTGGTGAATGGCATCATCAATCGCCGCTTTACGCGCTTCGTCTTTGTATTTTTCCGGTTGCGCAACGCCCAGCGACACTGAACGAATTTCGTTCAGACCCGCCTTCAGCGCGCCATCCAGCAGCGAGTTAAGCTTATCCAGCTGACGCACGGTCACTTCGACGGTACGCACGGCACGGTAGCCTTTCAGGATGCTTTTACCATTCTGGTAGTCATAATCGGGTTGAGTACGCAGGTTCGCGGAGTTGATATCTTTTTTACCGACTCCGTTCTGCTCAAGGAAAGAGAGGTATTGCGCAACACGATCGTCAGCCTGCTTCTTGGCAGATGCCGCATCTTTCGCAGACACATTGACTTCAATTGCCAGCGTTGCGACATCAGGTACCGCGTCCACGCTTGCGGTGCCTGAAGTGACGATGTGCGGGCCATCCGGCAGTTCACTTGCCTGCACCGACACCGCACCAAAACTTACTAATGCCGCCAGGGCCATCACCTTAAACTTCACTGTTATTCCTCCATGTTGCGAATAGTGCCCATTAACAGGGCGCATGCCAGCAAGCTTAGCGGGTCTTGCTCAGTTGTCCATAAGACAAGGATTAGTTGAACAATTCCTGAACGTGGTGAATCCCCTCTTTTGCCAGCTGAAAAGCTATAAACCACATCACCAGCCCTACCAGAGTGTTGATGATGCGCTGGGCTTTGGCCGTACGCAGACGAGGAGCCAGCCATGCAGCCAGAATGGCGAGGCCGAAGAACCAGAGGAAAGAGGCGCTAACCGTACCCAGCGCAAACCAGCGTTTCGGCTCAACGTCCAGCTGCCCGCCGAGGCTGCCCAGCACCACGAAGGTGTCCAGATAAACATGCGGATTAAGCCAGGTGACCGCCAGCATAGTAACGATAATCTTCCAGCGGCCCTGCTTCATGACTTCCGCGCTCGCCAGTTCGAGGTTGCTGCTCATCGCCGTTTTCAGGGCACCAAAACCGTACCAGAGCAGAAACGCCACGCCGCCCCAGGTGACCAGCGCCAGCAGCCAGGGAGACTGCATGAGCAATGCGCTGCCGCCAAAAATTCCGGCACAGATCAGCAGTAAATCGCTTACCGCACACAGCAGGGCAATCATCAGATGATACTGGCGGCGAATGCCCTGGTTCATCACAAACGCATTTTGCGGGCCAAGGGGAAGGATCATGGCCGCACCTAAGGCAAGCCCTTGAAAATAATAAGATAACATAACGAAATTCTCACAGTATTGTTCTTGAAGGAGACTATACTGCGCGAATTACATTAGAGGAAATTGATAATATTAATTGGGGATTAGCAGCACTTATAAGAATAAAGCCCGGTGGCGCTAGCGCTTACCGGGCCCGCGGGGGAAGTTATTCGGCTTCTTTGACTTTTTTGACGTTTACGTCCATCTGAGGGTACGGGAAGCTGATGCCGTTGGCATCGAAGTCGCGCTTAATGCGCTCCAGCACGTCCCAGTACACGTTTTGCAGATCGCTGCTTTTGCTCCAGATACGCACCACGAAGTTAATGGAGGACGCGCCCAGTTCGTTCAGGCGAACCGTCTGCTCTTTGTCTTTCAGAATACGATCGTCTGAAGCAATGATATTAGTAATCAGCGACTTCACCTGATCGATGTCGGAGTCGTATGCCACGCTGATAATCAGTTCGTTACGACGCACCGGTTCACGGGAGAAGTTAATAATGTTGCCTGCAATGATTTTCCCGTTCGGCACGACCACGATGCGGCCATCCACGGTACGCATGGTCGTAGAGAAAATCTGCACCTGCAGCACGGTCCCGGCAATGCCGCCAAGGTCAACGTATTCGCCGGAGCGGAACGGACGGAAGGTGACCAGCAGAACGCCTGCCGCCAGGTTTGAAAGCGAACCCTGCAGCGCCAGACCAATAGCCAGGCCGGCGGCACCGAGAACGGCAATCACGGAGGCGGTTTGCACCCCAACACGGCCCAGCGCGGCAATCAGCGTGAAGGCGATAATGCCGTAGCGCACCAGTGCGGAGAGGAAGTCAGCCACCGTGGCGTCAATGTGACGGGCCAGCATTACGCGATTAACCGCGTTCGAAACGATACGCGCCACAATCATCCCGACGATGATGATGGCAATCGCCGCGACAATGTTCACGGCATAGCTCAGCAGCAGGGCCTGGTTGCGCACCAGCCAGTTACCGGCGTTATTGATGCTGTCTACAACATCGAGTTGTTCCATTTATTCTTCCTTTTGTTAAACCAAAACACAAAATCCATCCCCCATGGAGACAGGCAGGTCAGTAAAGGGTAAACAAAAAGCACCGGCTTTGCCAAACAGATCACAAAAACAGGTCTGACAGGGTATTGAAAAAGCATAAAAAAAGGCCCGCATTTGCGGGCCTTCTGATGCTGTTAGCAGCTCAAATTACAGAACGTCGATTGCGTTCAGTTCTTTGAAAGCCTGCTCCAGACGGGTCACCATGGACGTCTGGGCTGCGCGCAGCCATACGCGTGGATCGTAGTATTTCTTGTTCGGCTGGTCTTCGCCTTTCGGGTTGCCCAGCTGGCCCTGCAGGTAAGCTTCGTTCGCTTTGTAGTACTGCAGGATACCGTCCCAGGTTGCCCACTGGGTATCGGTATCGATGTTCATTTTCACAACGCCGTAGCTTACGGAGTCTTTGATTTCCTGAGCAGAAGAACCGGAACCGCCGTGGAAGACGAAGTTCAGGCTATTGTGCGGCAGGTTGTGTTTCTTAGAAACGTATTCCTGAGAATCACGCAGGATAGTCGGGGTCAGAACCACGTTACCTGGTTTGTAAACGCCGTGGACGTTACCGAAGGACGCTGCGATGGTGAAGCGTGGGCTGATTTTGCTCAGCTCGGTGTAAGCGTAATCAACGTCTTCTGGCTGGGTGTACAGTGCAGAAGCGTCCATGTGGCTGTTGTCCACGCCGTCTTCTTCACCACCGGTGCAACCCAGTTCGATTTCCAGGGTCATGTCCATTTTGGCCATGCGCGCCAGGTATTTGGAGCAGATTTCGATGTTTTCGTGCAGTGACTCTTCAGACAGGTCGATCATGTGAGAAGAGAACAGTGGCTTACCGGTAGCCGCGAAGTGTTTTTCACCCGCGTCCAGCAGACCGTCGATCCACGGCAGCAGTTTCTTCGCGCAGTGGTCAGTGTGCAGGATAACTGGAACACCGTAGTGCTCAGCCATCTGGTGTACGTGGTGCGCACCAGAGATAGCGCCCAGGATTGCAGCACCCTGAGGAATGTCAGTTTTCACGCCTTTACCTGCGATGAACGCAGCGCCGCCGTTAGAGAACTGAACGATAACTGGCGCTTTAACTTTAGCGGCAGTTTCCAGTACGGCGTTGATGGAGTCGGTACCCACGCAGTTCACTGCTGGCAGAGCGAAGTTGTTTTCTTTAGCTACCTGGAACACTTTCTGTACGTCATCACCAGTGATAACGCCAGGTTTTACGAAATCAAAAATTTTAGACATGTTGCTTAGTCCTGTATCTTCGGCCGTTAGAAAAGGTGCGAGCTCTTAAAAGCGCGCTGAAAATTGGGCAGGTTTCCCTGCCCTTGAATGGCTTACTTCTTAGCGCGCTCTTCGAGCATTGCTACTGCTGGCAGTACCTTGCCTTCCACGAATTCGAGGAATGCGCCGCCACCAGTGGAGATGTAGGAGATCTTGTCAGCGATACCGAACAGGTCGATTGCTGCCAGGGTGTCACCACCGCCTGCGATAGAGAACGCTTCGCTGTCTGCGATAGCGTTAGCAACGATTTCAGTACCTTTGCGGAAGTTCGGGAATTCGAACACGCCAACAGGACCGTTCCACAGGATAGTTTTTGCGTTTTTGAGGATTTCAGCCAGTTTCTGTGCAGAAACGTCGCCCAGGTCCAGAATCTGCTCTTCATCTTTGATGTCGTTGACAGATTTCAGGGTCGCGGTTGCGGTTTCGGAGAACTCGGTCGCGACGCGAACGTCAGTTGGAACCGGGATATCACAGGTACCCAGCAGGCGTTTGGCTTCGTCAACCAGGTCTGCTTCGTACAGGGATTTGCCCACGTTGTGGCCCTGAGCGGCAACGAAGGTGTTCGCGATACCACCGCCAACGATCAGCTGGTCAGCGATTTTAGACAGGGAATCCAGAACGGTCAGTTTGGTGGAAACTTTAGAACCACCAACGATAGCGACCATCGGACGAGCAGGTTCTTTCAGTGCTTTACCCAGCGCTTCCAGTTCGTCAGCCAGCAGAGGACCGGCACACGCAACGTCTGCGAATTTACCGATACCGTGGGTTGACGCCTGAGCACGGTGAGCCGTACCGAATGCATCCATCACGAACACGTCGCACAGTGCAGCGTATTTTTTGGACAGAGTTTCGTCGTCTTTCTTTTCGCCTTTGTTGAAGCGAACGTTTTCCAGAACAACCAGTTCACCGGCTGCCACTTCAACGCCGTCCAGGTAATCTTTAACCAGGCGAACCGGGTTGGACAGTTTGTCTTTCAGGTAATTAACCACTGGCAGCAGAGAGAACTCTTCGTTGTACTCGCCTTCAGTTGGACGACCCAGGTGGGAGGTGACCATCACTTTCGCGCCCTGCTTCAGAGCCAGTTCGATGGTTGGCAGTGATGCACGGATACGCGCGTCGCTGGTCACTTTGCCATCTTTAACCGGCACGTTCAGATCGGCACGGATGAAAACGCGTTTACCAGCCAGATCCAGATCGGTCATCTTAATTACAGACATGGTGAATCCTCTCGTTGATTCTTAAAGTTTTGCAGACGCACAATGCGTCTTACCTGAAACCTTGAGCGGCCATTGCTAACGTGGTGTCGAGCATTCGGTTAGCAAAGCCCCATTCGTTATCACACCAGACCAGCGTCTTGATCAGGTGTGCGCCACTGACCCTCGTTTGCGTGCCATCGACGATGGCGCTGTGCGGGTCGTGGTTAAAATCTACTGAGACCAACGGTAATTCCGTATAGTCAACTATACCATGAAATGCCCCCTGTGCCGCTTTTTGCAGCAACAGGTTGACTTCACAGGCTTTTACCGGTTTTTTCACCGTCACGCTAAGGTCAATTACAGTGACGTTAATCGTCGGGACACGCACGGCAATCGCTTCAAACCGGTCATTAAACTGCGGAAAAATACGGGTGATCCCTGCCGCCAGTTTCGTATCCACCGGAATGATTGACTGGCTCGCCGCGCGAGTGCGTCGTAAATCCGGGTGGTAGGCGTCAATCACCTGCTGATCGTGCATGGCGGAGTGAATTGTGGTCACGGTGCCGGATTCAATGCCATACGCATCGTCTAACAGTTTGATGACCGGAATAATGCAGTTAGTGGTACAGGAGGCGTTGGAAACAATGCGGTGTTCGGCCTGCAGCTCATGCTGGTTGACGCCAAACACGACGGTCGCGTCGAGGTCGTTACTGCCGGGATGAGAAAACAGGACTTTTTTCGCGCCTGCAGCAAGATGCGCTTCGCCATGTTCGCGGTTGCCGTACACGCCGGTACAGTCAAGCACCACATCCACACCCAGTTCACGCCAGGGTAGCCCGGAGATGCTGTTCTCATGCAGCACGCGAATAGCGTCGTCACCAACAAAAAGTCGATCTCTTTCCTGGCGTACGTCCCAGGCAAAGCGTCCGTGGCTGGTGTCATATTTCAACAAATGCGCCATGCCCGTAGCATCCGCCAGTTCATTGATTGCCACCACGGTTATTTCCGCCCGACGTCCAGATTCATATAAAGCACGAACCACGTTACGTCCGATGCGACCGAAGCCATTAATCGCTACGCGTACGGTCATAGATCTCCTGCAAAGCAATCCCTGAGTTTGAGGTGGCTGAAAGAGTAATCCAGCTACGCCCGAAGGGGAATCCTTGCTGTCACAAACTGCGATTGATTGGTCAATTGTCGAACATTTAATCGACTGAAACGCTTCAGCAAGAATAAGCGAATCGGGGAATAAAAGGAATGTCTGTCCAGATGAATAAGCGCGCTATATGACTTGCGTCACATTTTAAGTGGAATAATGCCGGCAAGGTAAAAGCAAAACGGTAACCGAGAGGTTACCGTTTTTTAGTGTTTGCACCCTCTCCCGTGGGAGAGGGCTCGGGTGAGGGCATCAGCCCGCACCGTACAACCGATTACAGCAGTTCTTTCGCTTTCGCGACAACGTTCTCAACGGTGAAGCCGAACTCTTCGAACAGCTGTTCTGCAGGAGCAGATTCACCGAAGGTGGTCATACCTACGATAGCGCCGTTCAGGCCCACGTATTTGAACCAGTAGTCAGCGATACCCGCTTCCACTGCCACGCGAGCGGAAACCGCTTTAGGCAGCACGGATTCACGGTAAGCGGCATCCTGCTTGTCGAACGCGTCGGTAGACGGCATGGAAACCACGCGCGCTTTCACGCCTTCGGCAGTCAGTTTTTCCCACGCTGCAACCGCCAGTTCAACTTCAGAACCGGTGGCGATGAAGATCAGCTCCGGCTGGCCCGCGCAATCTTTCAGCACGTAACCACCGCGAGCGATGTTCGCCAGCTGCTCTGGCGTACGCTCCTGCTGTGCCAGGTTCTGACGGGAGAGGATCAGCGCGGTTGGACCGTCCTGACGCTCAACGCCATATTTCCACGCCACCGCGGATTCAACCTGGTCACATGGACGCCATGTGCTCATGTTCGGGGTCACGCGCAGGGAAGCCACCTGCTCTACCGGCTGGTGAGTTGGACCATCTTCGCCCAGACCGATGGAGTCGTGGGTGTAGACCATCACCTGACGCTGTTTCATCAGCGCGGCCATACGCACGGCGTTACGTGCGTATTCAACGAACATCAGGAAGGTAGAGGTGTACGGCAGGAAACCGCCGTGCAGGGAGATACCGTTGGCAATCGCGGTCATACCGAATTCACGTACACCGTAATGGATGTAGTTACCGGCAGTATCTTCGTTGATTGGCTTAGAACCAGACCACAGGGTCAGGTTAGATGGCGCCAGGTCAGCGGAGCCACCCAGGAATTCTGGAAGCCATGGGCCGAACGCTTCAATCGCATTCTGAGACGCTTTTCGGCTCGCGATTTTAGACGGGTTCGCCTGCAGCTTAGCGATGAATTCGTTCGCTTTCGCGTCGAAGTCAGACGGCATTTCACCTTTCATACGACGGGTGAATTCAGCCGCTTCCTGCGGGAACGCTTTCGCATAGGCAGCGAATTTCTCGTTCCAGGCCGCTTCTTTCGCCTGGCCTACTTCTTTTGCATCCCACTGAGCGTAGATCTCAGATGGGATTTCGAATGCAGGGTGTTTCCAGCCCAGCGCTTCGCGGGTCAGTGCGATTTCCGCATCACCCAATGGCGCGCCGTGGGAGTCGTGAGTACCCGCTTTGTTCGGGGAGCCGAAGCCGATGATGGTTTTGCACATCAGCAGGGACGGTTTGTCCGTCACCGCGCGCGCTTCTTCCACTGCACGTTTAATCGAGTCAGCATCGTGACCATCAACGCCACGCACTACGTGCCAGCCGTAGGCTTCGAAACGTGCTGCGGTGTCGTCGGTGAACCAGCCTTCAACGTGACCGTCGATGGAGATACCGTTGTCGTCATAGAACGCAACCAGTTTGCCCAGCTTCAGGGTACCTGCCAGGGAGCACACTTCGTGAGAAATGCCTTCCATCATGCAGCCGTCGCCCATGAACGCGTAGGTGAAGTGGTCTACGATGTCGTGACCAGGACGGTTGAACTGCGCCGCCAGCGTCTTCTCGGCAATCGCCATACCCACAGCGTTAGCAATACCCTGACCCAGCGGGCCGGTGGTGGTTTCTACGCCAGCGGTGTAACCCACTTCCGGGTGACCTGGAGTTTTGGAGTGCAGCTGACGGAAGTTTTTCAGCTCTTCAATTGGCAGATCGTAGCCGGTGAGGTGCAGCAGGCTATAGATCAGCATTGAGCCGTGGCCGTTGGACAGCACGAAGCGGTCGCGGTCAGCCCATGACGGGTTCTGCGGGTTGTGGTTCAGGAAATCACGCCACAGGACTTCGGCGATATCAGCCATACCCATAGGAGCCCCTGGGTGGCCGGATTTGGCTTTCTGTACTGCGTCCATGCTCAGCGCACGAATAGCATTAGCAAGCTCTTTACGTGAGGACATTTTAACTCCAGATCGGACTGTTAAAGGCCATGCCCTTGACGACAGCGCGTTTTGGGCTACGCCGGAAAAAAGTGCCAACAATGTAACCCAAGCCGCAAGTCATGTACATGGAGCATTCTTTTGCTTGTTAAGAAATCTCTGGATCATGCTCGCATGTTGCGCAATCTGCTCGCCCGGCCCTGCAGATATTCCTTATACTTAGCCCGACACCGGCTTCGCTGACGGTGCCCTTTTCGGATTTTATTCAGTTTAACGAGTACGGAAGCAACCTAATGAAAATGCGTGCAATAGTGCTGGCCCTGGGTACAACGCTCCTGCTGAGCGGCTGTCAGAATATGGATTCTAACGGTCTGATGACGTCAGGCGCAGAGGCCTTTCAGGCCTATTCCCTGAGCGATGCGCAGGTGAAAGCGCTGAGCGACCAGGCCTGTAAAGATATGGACGGAAAAGCCACGCTTGCGCCGGCTAACAGTACCTACACGCAGCGTCTGAATAAGATTGCTTCCGCGCTGGGCGACAACATCAACGGCCAGCCGGTGAACTACAAGGTGTACATGGCGAAAGACGTGAACGCCTTCGCGATGGCGAACGGCTGTATCCGCGTCTATAGCGGACTGATGGACATGATGACCGACAACGAAGTGGAAGCGGTGATCGGCCACGAAATGGGCCACGTTGCCCTGGGCCACGTGAAGAAAGGGATGCAGGTTGCCCTGGGCACCAATGCCATCCGCGCAGCGGCGGCCTCAGCGGGCGGTATCGTTGGCAGCCTGTCGCAGTCACAGCTTGGCGACGTGGGTGAAAAGCTGGTTAACTCTCAGTTCTCACAGCGTCAGGAGTCCGAGGCGGATGACTACTCATACGATCTGTTGCGCAAACGCGGCATTAATCCATCAGGCTTAGCCACCAGCTTCGAAAAACTGGCCAAGCTGGAAGCCGGACGCCAAAGCTCCATGTTTGACGATCACCCGGCCTCAGAAGAACGCGCACAGCATATTCGCGACCGTATGGCCGCAGACGGAATTAAATAATTTCAGAAGGAGGCAATTTTGCCTCCTTTTTATTTCGCATGAATTGTTAACTTAACAGCACGTATCGATAACACCCCTGAAAGCCCCGCCAAATCTGCCCTATCGCATTGAAATGTCTGGTCACATAATTATTGCAAAGGTCTCTTTTTCCGGTAATTATCACGCCCGCAGTTATTCAAATTACTATATCCAGACAGAGACGTTCCCTCCGTGAAAAAAGAATTATCATTAATTGCTTTAAGCTTATTTGCCGCATTACCTGCCGCTGCAAGCCAGCAATCCGACAGCCAGGGTTTTATTGACGACAGCCATCTGGACCTGTTTTTACGCAATGCGTATATCAGCCGCGACTACCATCAGGGCCAGCAGGACAAAGCCGAATGGGGTCAGGGGATCATCGCCACCTTTGCATCCGGCTATACCGAAGGGCTGGTGGGCTTTGGTGTAGACGGTATTGCTCAATACGGCGTGCGCCTGGACGGCGGCCGTGGCAAAAGCGGCGCAGGCGGCATCGACTTCTTTAAACAGGAAGATGATGGCCGGGCAAAATCCGATCTGGCAAAGTTTGGCGCCACCGCCAAAATGCGCATCTCGAATACCGTACTGAGCTACGGGAATCAGCGCCCTGAGCTGCCCATCGTGAATGCCGACAGCTCCCGCCTGCTGTTTGAAAGCTATACCGGCACCATGCTGACCTCAAAAGAGATCGACGGTCTGGAAGTCAACGCTGGTTACTTCACCGACGAGCAGCGTAAAAGCGATGACCGCCACGACAGCGGGCTGAAGAGCCTCTCCTTCGGCGGTGCGAGCTATCAGTTTAACGACCAGTTCAGCGGCGCGCTGTACGCCTCTCATAATGAAGAGGTAATGAACAAGCAATACCTGGGCATGAACTTCAAACAGCCGTTCAGCACCGGGCAGCAGCTGGTACTCGACTTCAACGGCTATAACTCCCGTCTGGACCAGGGTTACGCGGACAGCCTCGACACGGGCCGCAGCAACACCATCTGGAGCCTGGCGGCGAGCTACATCTGGGACATTCACACGTTCAAAGTGGCGTACCAGCAGAGCAGCGGCAGCACCGGCTACAACTACGGCGGCTATCGCGACAAGGGCGGCGTGGGTGACGGCGGTAACACCATCTGGCTGGCGAACTCCTACTGGTCTGATTTTAACGGCGAAGATGAACGTTCCTGGCAGGCATCCTACGGTCTGGACTTTGCCGGCCTTGGCTTACCGGGCCTGAGCTGGACCACCGCCTACGTGCGCGGCGATAACATCAAAACCTCTGAAACCAGCAACGGCAAAGAGCACGAGTGGTTTAACCAGATCCAGTACCAGGTGCAGGATGGTCCGGCGAAGGATCTGAAGCTGAAACTGCGCTACTCCGTCCTGCGCGTCTCCAGCAACGCCAGCGAGTACAACGTGGGCGGGGACGAGATCCGCGCTTACGTGGAATACCCGTTTAACGTGTTCTAAAGGCAATAAAAAACCTCTCAGTAGAGAGGTTTTTTTTCACGCAAGGCGAGGCTTATTCGCCTTTTTTGGCTGCCTGAATGTAGAGCATTTCCAGCGCCAGAGTCGCTGCGGCCAGCGCGGTGATCTCGGACTGGTCGTACGCAGGGGCCACTTCCACCACGTCCATCCCGACAATGTTCAGATCCTTCAGGCCGCGCACCAGCTTAATGGCACGATCTGAGGTCAAACCGCCGATGACCGGCGTACCGGTGCCCGGTGCAAATGCCGGATCCAGACAGTCGATGTCGAAGGTCAGATACACGGGCATATCACCCACGATCTGCTTCACCTGAGCGATGATGTCGTCGACGCCGCGATCGTTAACCTGGCCCGCATCCAGCACGGTGAAACCGTTGTCTTTGTCGAACTCGGTACGAATACCGATCTGCACCGAGTGGTTCGGGTCGATCAGACCTTCGTTCGGCGCGGTGAAGAACATTGTGCCGTGGTCGAACTCGCAGCCGTTCGCGTAGGTGTCGGTATGCGCATCGAAGTGCACCAGCGCCATTTTACCGAAGTGCTTCGCGTGGGCGCGCAGCAGCGGCAGGGTCACGAAGTGGTCGCCGCCGAAGGAGAGCATGCGCTTACCGGCAGCCAGCAGCTTCTCGGCGTGCGCCTGCAGCTTCTCGCTCATCTCACGCGCGTCGCCGAAGGCGTACACCAGGTCACCGCAGTCCACCACGTTCAGGCGCTCGCGCATGTCGAAGTTCCACGGGAAGCGGTTATGCTCCCAGGCCAGGTTAGTGGAAACCTGACGGATCGCTGCCGGGCCGTGACGACCACCCGCGCGGCCAGATGTTGCCATATCGAACGGCACGCCGGTGATCACCCAGTCAGCGTTGCTGTCGTACGGCTGGAAGTTCATCGGAAGGCGTAAAAAACCAAACGCGTTAGATACCAGAGAGTTATCGTACTGATGACCTAAAGTGCTCATGTCCTGACCTCTTTTAAAGTCGATACATTAAAAACAGATGAAAAAAAATCCCCTCCGCGTCGTTAAACCCGACGAGGAAGGGATTGATTCGTAAATCGCTTATTGGGGCGAATTATCGCCGGTAATGCATACGGGTTCAAGTGAGTATAGCATTCTGCCGGATGACGGCTTCGCCTTATCCGGCCTACGTTCGTAGGCTAGGTAAGCGCAGCGCCACCGGGCATCAGCGACTTAGCGGTCTGATGCCCTCACCCCGCCCCTTTCCCACAGGGAGAGGGAGGTTTTCCTACTCGTCTTCCAGGTAGGTATACCCGTACAGACCCGCTTCAAACTCTTCCAGGAACTGCTGCTGGAGCGCATCGTCCAGCCCGGTATTTTTGACCTGGTCGCGGAACTGGGTGAGCAGTTTTTTCGGATCCAGCTGAACGTATTCCAGCATGTCCGCCACGGTGTCCCCTTCATCGGACAGCTCGATTTCCACGTTGCCGTCAGGGAACACGAACACGTCCACCGCTTCGGTATCACCAAACAGGTTGTGCATGTTGCCGAGGATCTCCTGATACGCGCCGACCATAAAGAAGCCCAGCATCGGCGGGTTCTCCGGGTCGTATTCCGGCATTGGCATCGTCGTTGCGATACCGTCGCCGTCGACGTAGTGGTCGATGGCGCCGTCGGAGTCACAGGTGATGTCCAGCAGCACCGCACGGCGTTCCGGGGCATGGTTCAGCCCTTCCAGCGGCAGAACCGGGAAAAGCTGGTCGATACCCCAGGCATCCGGCATCGACTGGAACAGCGAGAAGTTGACGTAAATCTTATCCGCCATACGCTCCTGCAGCTCGTCGATAATCGGACGGTGCGCGCGGTTGCTCGGGTCGAGTTGTTTCTGCACTTCATGGCACATGTTCAGGTAGAGCTGCTCCGCCCAAGCGCGCTCCTGCAGGCTGAAGGTGCCTGAAGAATAACCCACGTGAATGTCATGCAGATCCATCTGGCTGTCGTGCAGCCATTCGCGCAGGGAACGACGCGTGCCCGGCTCGTGCATCTCCTGCCAGGTTTCCCACATGCTTTGCAGGGAACGCGGGGCATCGTCTGCCGGAGGCGTTGCCTCGGAGATTTCGCTACGCTCAACGCCGATGATGTTAGAAACCAGCACCGTATGGTGCGCGGTGACCGCGCGACCGGATTCGGTGATCACCGTCGGGTGCGGCAGGCCGTTCTCTTCACAGGCATCGCCGATCGCCCAGATGATGTTGTTCGCGTATTCGTTCAGGCCGTAGTTCACGGAACAGTCAGACTGCGAGCGGGTCCCTTCGTAGTCCACGCCCAGGCCGCCGCCCACGTCGAAACACTGAATATTCACACCGAGCTTGTGCAGCTCAACGTAGAAACGCGCGGATTCACGCACGCCGGTGGCGATGTCGCGAATATTGGCCATCTGCGAGCCGAGGTGGAAGTGCAGCAGCTGAATGCTGTCCAGACGACCGCGCTCGCGCAGGATTTCCACCAGCTGCAGCACCTGGTTTGCCGCCAGGCCGAACTTGGATTTCTCGCCGCCGGAGGACTGCCATTTACCGGAACCTTGTGACGCCAGACGCGCACGCACGCCAAGGCGCGGCACCACGTTCAGACGTTCGGCCTCTTCCAGCACGATGGCGATTTCGGTCATCTTTTCGATGACCAGATAGACCTTGTGGCCCATCTTTTCGCCAATCAGCGCCAGACGAATGTATTCACGATCTTTATAGCCGTTACAGACGATCACTGAACGGGTCATGCCCGCATGCGCCAGAACCGCCATCAGCTCCGCTTTGGATCCTGCTTCCAGGCCCAGCGGCTCGCCGGAATGGATCAGGGATTCAATCACGCGGCGGTGCTGGTTGACCTTGATCGGGTAAACCAGGAAATAGTCGCCTTTATAACCGTAGGACTCACGCGCGCGCTTGAACGCGGCGTTAATAGAACGCAGGCGATGTTGCAGGATCTGCGGGAAGCAGAACAGTGCAGGCAAACGCTGGCCCTGAGCCTCACGGGCTTTCACCAGTTTCGCGAGATCCACGCGCGCTTCAGGGACGTCCGGATCCGGGCAGACGCTGATGTGGCCCAGTTCGTTAACGTCGTAGTAGTTATTGCCCCACCAGGCAATATTATAAGTGCGCAGCATCTTGCTGGCTTCCTCGGAGCTCATCGCAACCTCCTGCATAGAACGTAGTACACCCTGTTCGCCCGCTGACGAAGGCGAAAAAGAAGACATGTCGTCAGACATAGCGAACCTCAACTCTTTGTAATAAGTGTAAAACAGTTGACTACTATCGCAGCGTTATACGGCGATAACAACCCATAAACGGCTCCGTTTCCCAGCAGAGTATGCTGAAAACCAGACCGTGCGACCGGTTTCTTATTCATATCATTGTAAAACACGTATCCGAACTCTGTATGACAAGGTTCGGCGAAACCACGAGAAAACTCTTGTATTAACAAGAGCGCCCTTGTTCAGTTTTCACAAAGCGTGACCGGCCCTGGAATCCTGAGAAGCGCCGAGATGGGTATAACATCGGCAGGTTTGCAGACTAGAAATGCGGGTTGCGGGAATCAAATGCGCGCCAGAACGGCTGCGCTGAATGTGCGGAAAACGATGGTTCATTATCTCGTATCACCTCCACGGCCGCCTCTGCTGAAACGGACCACAAGCCAAAGCTAAAAGTTCACTGCTTAACCCGGCTGGAAGTGGCGACACGATGAGTTCATCGAGCGCTTATTTTATATGAGCCGCGCGCCGCGTTTTATACCGAGAACAGGGGTAAAAAGCAAAAGATAAATGTGCGTGTTGCCGGGGCCGTCAGGAATTATTGCCAGCCGCAATTTCAACTGAGTGAGAGGTTAGTCAAAAAAAACTGGAAATCGGGCGAAGAAGTGACCTAAAATAGCCATCCAGATGTTAATCCATCTATACTGATTAACACTCATACTGCCAGTGTCAAAAACCTGCAGGCCTTGGTAGAATTATCTCCTTTGGCTATTCCACACAGCAGCTTGAGCTAACCAAATTCCTCTTAGGTGAAATAAAACATGGCAAAACACCTGTTTACGTCCGAGTCCGTATCAGAAGGACATCCTGATAAAATTGCTGACCAAATCTCCGATGCGGTGCTGGATGCGATCCTGGCGCAGGATCCAAAAGCGCGCGTAGCGTGCGAAACCTATGTCAAAACCGGCATGGTTCTGGTTGGCGGTGAGATCACCACCAGCGCATGGGTTGATATCGAAGAGATCACCCGTAATACGGTGCGTGAGATCGGCTATGTGCATTCTGATATGGGCTTTGATGCCAACTCCTGCGCGGTTCTGAGCGCGATTGGCAAACAGTCTCCAGACATCAACCAGGGCGTTGACCGTGCCGATCCGCTGGAACAGGGCGCGGGCGACCAGGGCCTGATGTTCGGCTATGCAACCAACGAAACCGACGTGCTGATGCCAGCACCGGTCACCTACGCACACCGTCTGGTGCAGCGTCAGGCTGAAGTGCGTAAAAACGGCACCCTGCCGTGGCTGCGCCCTGATGCGAAAAGCCAGGTCACTTTCCAGTACGACGACGGTAAAATCGTCGGTATTGACGCGGTGGTTCTGTCTACCCAGCACGCCGAAGATATCGATCAGAAATCCCTGCAGGAAGCAGTGATGGAAGAGATCATCAAGCCGGTTCTGCCGACCGAATGGCTGAGCTCTGCGACCAAATTCTTCATCAACCCAACCGGACGCTTCGTTATCGGCGGCCCAATGGGTGACTGCGGCCTGACCGGTCGTAAAATCATCGTTGATACCTACGGCGGCATGGCGCGCCACGGTGGCGGTGCGTTCTCCGGTAAAGATCCGTCTAAAGTTGACCGTTCTGCGGCGTACGCGGCGCGTTATGTGGCGAAAAACATCGTTGCTGCCGGTCTGGCTGATCGCTGTGAGATCCAGGTTTCCTATGCTATCGGCGTAGCTGAGCCAACCTCCATCATGGTTGAAACCTTTGGTACCGAGAAAGTGCCTTCAGAACAGCTGACTCTGCTGGTGCGCGAGTTCTTCGACCTGCGTCCATACGGCCTGATTCAGATGCTGGATCTGCTGCACCCAATCTACAAAGAAACCGCTGCATACGGTCACTTTGGTCGTGAACATTTCCCATGGGAAAAAACCGACAAAGCCGCCCTGCTGCGTGAAGCTGCCGGTCTGAAGTAATCGACTGACATCTGCGTGATAAAAGGCCAGCCTTCGGGCTGGCCTTTTTTTGTCGGGTGACGCCGCAAAGGCGCAAATATGGAACCGATTACACCGCACCGGATGCGTCTCGCTTTCAGAATATTCTCTTTGCATGATCGCCTTTCTTCTGCTGTTACATCTCCTTTCAGTTAAGTCTGAAATATGTTCTTTCGCGATGCATATCACCTCGTTTACCTCTATATTTTCAAAGCTTTAATTATTTTTACGGTTGCACCTTAGTGTAACCGATTACACCTATGTGATTAATCTCACATATTTTTACGAGTCACTCACCTACCCTTTACATCAATAAAACTGATAACCCAACTGGAGGGCATAATGCCTGACAATAAAAAACAGGGGCGTACGTCCAACAAGGCGATGACATTCTTCGTCTGTTTCCTCGCCGCCCTGGCAGGATTACTTTTTGGCCTGGATATCGGCGTCATTGCCGGTGCATTACCTTTCATCACTGACGAGTTCCAGATCAGCGCTCATACCCAGGAGTGGGTGGTCAGCTCCATGATGTTTGGCGCTGCCGTCGGGGCGGTCGGCAGCGGCTGGCTCTCCTTCAAGCTCGGGCGTAAAAAGAGCCTGATGATCGGCGCGATCCTGTTCGTTGCCGGTTCACTCTTCTCTGCCGCTGCGCCTAACGTTGAGGTCCTGCTGGTTTCCCGCGTGCTGCTCGGCCTGGCCGTGGGCGTGGCGTCCTATACCGCCCCGCTTTACCTGTCTGAAATCGCGCCGGAGAAAATCCGCGGCAGTATGATTTCGATGTACCAGCTCATGATCACCATCGGTATTTTGGGCGCGTACCTTTCCGATACCGCGTTTAGCTACAGCGGCGCATGGCGCTGGATGCTCGGCGTGATCATCATCCCGGCCATTCTGCTGCTGATTGGCGTCTTCTTCCTGCCGGACAGCCCGCGCTGGTTCGCCGCCAAACGTCGATTCCACGATGCCGAACGCGTGCTGATGCGCCTGCGCGATACCAGCGCCGAAGCGAAAAACGAGCTGGAAGAGATCCGCGAAAGTCTGAAGGTCAAACAGTCCGGCTGGGCGCTGTTTAAAGAGAACAGCAACTTCCGCCGCGCGGTGTTCCTTGGCGTACTGCTTCAGGTGATGCAGCAGTTCACCGGGATGAACGTCATCATGTATTACGCGCCAAAAATTTTTGAGCTGGCGGGCTATACCAACACCACCGAACAAATGTGGGGGACCGTCATCGTGGGTCTGACCAACGTGCTGGCGACCTTTATCGCCATCGGTCTGGTGGACCGCTGGGGACGTAAGCCAACGCTGACGCTGGGCTTCCTGGTGATGGCAGCCGGTATGGGTGTCCTCGGTACCATGATGCATGTGGGCATTCACTCACCAACCGCCCAGTACTTTGCGGTCGGCATGCTGCTGATGTTTATCGTCGGGTTTGCGATGAGCGCTGGCCCGCTGATTTGGGTGCTGTGCTCTGAGATCCAGCCGCTGAAAGGGCGTGATTTTGGTATCACCTGCTCTACCGCAACCAACTGGATTGCCAACATGATCGTCGGCGCAACGTTCCTGACCATGCTCAATACCCTGGGCAACGCGAACACCTTCTGGGTCTACGCAGGTCTGAATATCTTCTTTATTGTGCTGACAATCTGGCTGGTTCCAGAAACCAAACACGTTTCTCTGGAACATATTGAACGTAACCTGATGAAAGGTCGTCCGCTGCGCGAAATCGGCGCCCACGACTGATCCTCACGCGGGAGGCGCCTCTTGCGCCTCCCCGCTTCGCGCTTTATGCTCTGCCCCTATGAAAGCACCCCGTCTCCCCATCGCCCTTCAGCAAGCCGTTATGCGCTGCCTGCGGGAAAAACTCGCCCAGGCAAACCTGAAGCTCGGCCGTAATTACCCTGAACCTAAGATCGTTTATCAGCAGCGCGGAACCGCGGCGGGTACCGCCTGGCTCGAGCCATATGAGATCCGCCTTAACCCGGTGCTTATGATGGAAAACCAGCAGGCGTTTATCGAGGAAGTGGTACCGCACGAGCTGGCGCATCTGCTGGTGTGGAAACACTTCGGACGCGTCGCGCCCCACGGCAAGGAGTGGAAGTGGATGATGGAAGCGGTGCTCGGCGTTCCGGCACGCCGCACCCATCAGTTCGAACTGGAATCGGTGCGTCGCAATACCTTCCCCTACCGCTGCCAGTGTCAGCTGCACCAGCTTACCGTCCGCCGCCATAATCGCGTGGTGCGCGGCGAGGCAACCTACCACTGCGTCAAATGCGGCGAGCCGCTGGTTGCGGAATAATCATCTGAACTTTCAGGAACTTTCCTGATCTGACTGATTGCATACGGGAACAACATTCGTTACGTTGCGGGCTCGTTTTGACACGGAGTGTAAGATGTCCCGTAATTTTTCTCTCGCGGTCGCCTTTCTGACGACGGTGCTCTCAGGCCATGCTCTGGCCGACGGTATCAACAGTTTTTCCCAGGCCAAGGCAGCAGGCGTGAAGGTAAACGCCGATGTGCCGGGCGATTTCTACTGCGGCTGTAAAATTAACTGGCAGGGTAAAAAAGGGGTCGTTGACCTTGAGTCCTGCGGCTATAAGGTGCGTAAAAACGAAAATCGCGCCAGTCGCATTGAATGGGAACATGTCGTTCCGGCCTGGCAGTTTGGCCACCAGCGCCAGTGCTGGCAGGATGGCGGACGTAAAAACTGCGCCAAAGATCCGGTTTATCGTCAGATAGAAAGCGATATGCATAACCTGCAGCCTGCCGTAGGTGAAGTGAACGGCGACCGGGGTAATTTCATGTACAGCCAGTGGAACGGTGGCGAAGGCCAGTACGGCCAGTGCGGTATGAAGGTTGATTTTAAAGAGAAAGTTGCCGAGCCCCCTGCCCGCGCGCGCGGCAGCATTGCCCGCACCTACTTCTATATGCGTGACCGTTACGACCTCAACCTCTCCCGCCAGCAGACGCAGCTGTTCAACGCCTGGGACAAGCAGTACCCGGTGACGGAGTGGGAATGCCAGCGCGACGAACGTATCGCCAGAGTCCAGGGGAATCACAACCCTTACGTCCAGCGGGCTTGCCAGGCGCAAAAGAGCTAACCTACACTACGGCAATTAGCTTATATCGCATGACACATGGAATTTCTGACTATGCGCATTCCCCGCATTTACCATCCTGAACTGATTACCGCAGGCCGCGAAATCGCCTTGTCTGATGACGCCGCCAACCACGTTGGCCGCGTGCTGCGCATGGGCGCAGGCCAGGCAATACAGCTGTTCGACGGCTCGAACCAGGTTTTCGACGCGGAAATCACGCGGTCTGATAAAAAAAGCGTACACGTTAACGTCCTGCGTGGCGAAGTGGATGATCGGGAATCACCGCTGCACATCCATCTGGGCCAGGTGATGTCGCGCGGCGAGAAAATGGAGTTCACCATACAGAAATCCATTGAACTGGGTGTAAGCCTCATTACGCCACTTTTTTCTGAGCGCTGCGGCGTTAAACTGGATGCGGAACGTCTGAACAAAAAGATCCAGCAGTGGCAGAAAATCGCCATTGCGGCTTGCGAACAGAGTGGCCGCAACCGTATTCCGGAGATCCGCCCGGCGATGGATCTGGAGGACTGGTGTGCAGAAGAGGAAAGCGGGCTGAAGCTCAATCTTCATCCGCGCGCCAGCGCCAGCATCAATACGCTGCCCCTGCCCGTTGAGCGCGTACGCCTGCTGATTGGCCCCGAAGGCGGCCTGTCGGCGGACGAAATTGCGATGACGGCACGTTACCAGTTTACTGATATTCTGTTGGGACCTCGCGTTCTGCGCACTGAGACAACGGCACTCACGGCCATTACCGCGCTACAGGTACGGTTTGGCGATCTGGGTTGAAGCATTAACGGAGAAGAACATGATCAAGCTCGGCATCGTGATGGACCCCATCGCAAACATTAACATCAAGAAAGATTCCAGCTTCGCCATGCTGCTGGAAGCGCAGCGTCGCGGCTATGAACTCCACTATATGGAGATGAACGATCTTTACCTGATCAACGGTGAAGCTCGCGCCCGCACCCGCATCGTTAACGTCGAGCAGAACTACGACAAATGGTACGAGTTCGGCACCGAGCAGGATATTGCCCTGGCCGATCTCAACGTCATCCTGATGCGTAAAGATCCGCCGTTCGACACCGAATACATTTACAGCACCTACATCCTTGAGCGTGCAGAAGAGAAAGGCACGCTGATCGTCAACAAGCCGCAGAGCCTGCGCGACTGCAACGAGAAGCTCTACACCGCCTGGTTCTCTGACCTGACGCCGGAAACACTGGTGACCCGCAGCAAAGCGCAGCTGAAGGAATTCTGGCAGAAGCACGGCGATATCATCATGAAGCCGCTGGACGGCATGGGCGGCGCGTCGATTTTCCGCGTTAAGGAGAGCGACCCGAACATTGGCGTGATTGCCGAAACGCTGACCGAACTGGGCACGCGTTACTGCATGGCGCAGAACTATATTCCGGCGATTAAAGACGGCGATAAACGCGTTCTGGTGGTAGATGGCGAACCGGTTCCTTACTGCCTGGCGCGTATCCCGCAGGGTGGCGAAACTCGTGGGAACCTGGCAGCCGGTGGCCGCGGTGAGCCGCGCCCGCTGACCGAAAGCGACTGGGAAATTGCCCGCCGCGTTGGCCCGACGCTGAAAGCCAAAGGCCTGATCTTCGTTGGCCTGGATATCATCGGCGATCGTCTGACCGAAGTGAACGTCACCAGCCCGACCTGCATTCGTGAAATTGAAGCGGAATTCCCGATTTCGATCACCGGAATGCTGATGGACGCTATCGAAAAACGTTTACATAAATAACCTAACAATACTATTAGTGACAGCGCCTGTGTTTGTCCCCATACTGGGCGCTGTCGCTTTTTAAACCAGGAAACAGTACCTCTGACAATGAATTTACAGCATCACTTTCTTATTGCCATGCCTGCTCTCCAGGACCCGATATTTCGCCGCGCCGTGGTTTATATTTGTGAATACAATGAAGACGGCGCGATGGGTATTATCATCAATAAACCACTGGAAAATCTTCAGGTTGAAGGAATTCTGGACAAGCTGAAAATACCGGCTGAAGCGCGACTGCCAGAAATCCGGCTTGATAAACCGGTGATGCTGGGTGGACCTCTTGCAGAAGATCGCGGCTTTATCCTGCATACGCCGCCGGTATTCTCTTCAAGCATTCGAATTTCGGATAACACCGTTATCACGACCTCGCGCGACGTGCTTGAAACGCTGGGCACCGCAGAGCAGCCTTCTGAAGTGCTGGTGGCGCTGGGCTATTCGTCGTGGGAGAAAGGCCAGCTTGAGCAAGAGATTCTCGATAACGCCTGGCTTACGGCGCCTGCGGACATGAATATCCTGTTTAAAACCCCTATCGCCGATCGCTGGCGTGACGCGGCGAAGCTGATTGGCATTGATATCCTGACCATGCCTGGCGTAGCGGGGCACGCCTGATGAGCGGAACGCTTCTGGCCTTCGATTTTGGTACCAAAAGCATTGGCGTCGCCGTGGGGCAGCGCATCACCGGTACCGCGCGTCCGCTTACGGCCCTGAAGGCCAATGACGGCACGCCAGACTGGAATCTTATCGAGCGTCTGCTCAAAGAGTGGCAGCCGGATGATGTTATTGTTGGGCTGCCGCTGAACATGGACGGCACAGAACAGCCGCTTACCGCCCGAGCGCGTAAGTTCGCCAATAAAATCCATGGCCGCTTTGGCGTCTCCGTGAAGCTGCACGACGAGCGTCTCAGCACCGTCGAAGCGCGTGCGGGCCTGTTTGAGCACGGCGGCTTCCGTGCGCTCAACAAGGGCAGCGTGGACTCTGCTTCCGCCGTGATTATCCTCGAAAGCTATTTCGAGCAGGGCTTTTAAGCACGGGGGCCTACAGCCGGCCCTGCGCCCGTCTCTCCGCCAGGCTCTGGTCAAAGTTCTGCATTCCTGCCTGCTGACCGGTTTGAATGATCCCGGGCAGTTGCCACGTTTTCCCTTCACGAATCAAATTCGCCGCCGCCGCAGTGTTCACCAGCAGTTCATACAACGCGACGCGCCCGCCCTGCAGATCGGGAAGCAGCCTCTGCGCCAGCACCGCTCGCAGGCTGCCGCCCAGCTGGTTACGCACCGGATCTTTCTCCTGCGCCGGGAACGTATCGACCAGCCGTTCAATCGCCTGCGATGCCCCGCGCGTATGCAGCGTCGCCAGCACCAGGTGTCCGGTTTCCGCCGCCGTCAGCGCCAGGCGGATCGTTTCGCTGTCGCGCAGCTCCCCCAGCAGAATAACGTCCGGATCCTGGCGTAAGGCGCTGCGCAGCGCTTCAGCAAATGACGGGCTGTGCTGGCCTATCTCCCGCTGCTGGATCAGACAACGTTCGCTCTGGTAGATAAACTCCACCGGATCTTCAAGCGTGAGGATATGGCCGTCAGCATGGTGGTTGAGAAAATCGACCATCGCCGCCAGCGTAGTGGATTTGCCGCTGCCGGTCGCCCCCGTGACCAGAATCAGCCCGGCGTCATTGGACAACAGTTCCGGGATCGCCCGCGGCGCGCCCAGCGAAGAGAGCTGTGGGCAGCTACGCGGCAGCAGCCGCAGCGTCACAGAGACACCTCTCATCTGCTTAAAGGCACTGCCGCGCAGCCGCTGGCCCCCCGTCACCGTCGAGGCAAAATCCACCTGCCCCTTTGCCCACCATATCCCCTGCTGCTCATCGTTGAGCCACGCTTTCAATAACGCTCCGACATCGGGAGGCGGAAAAGGAGCGGGTTCAAGCCGACCTAATCTGCGCCAGCGCGGTGGCGAATCACTGCACAGGTGTAGATCGGAGACATTATGCTTTACACTAAGAGCCACAATTTCTTCCACATCCATAGACTACTCCTCGGAAAATGAACGACATTGCGCATAACCTGGCACAGGTCCGGGACAAAATCTCAGCCGCCGCAGCGCGCTGCGGCCGTGCTTCAGAAGAAATTACGCTGCTTGCAGTCAGCAAAACCAAGCCTGCGAGCGCCATCGCAGAAGCTATTGATGCAGGCCAGCGGGCGTTTGGTGAAAACTACGTGCAGGAAGGCGTGGATAAAATTCGCTACTTCCAGGAACAGGGGAATACGGATCTGCAGTGGCACTTTATTGGCCCCCTGCAGTCGAACAAAAGCCGTCTGGTAGCAGAACACTTCGACTGGTGCCACACCATCGATCGCCTGCGTATTGCTACCCGCCTGAATGACCAGCGTCCGGCAGAAATGCCAGCGCTTAACGTGCTGATTCAGGTCAACATCAGCGATGAAAACAGCAAGTCCGGCATTGCTCTGAGTGAGCTGGATACGCTGGCCGCAGACGTGGCCGAACTGCCGCGCTTGACCCTGCGCGGGCTGATGGCAATTCCTGCGCCTGAGTCAAGTTATGAAAGGCAGTTTGCCGTGGCACAGCAAATGGCTGTAGCATTTGAGGCGCTTAAAGCGCGCTATGAAACGGTAGACACGCTTTCTCTGGGCATGTCGGATGATATGGAAGCCGCCATCGCGGCAGGCAGCACTATGGTGCGCATCGGTACGGCAATTTTCGGTGCGCGCGACTACTCAAAATAATAAGGAAACCTGAGGAACGCCATGAAGACGTTGACTTTCCTGCTCTCAACAGTGCTTGAGCTGTATACGATGGCGCTTTTGCTGCGCGTCTGGATGCAGTGGGCCCGCTGTGATTTTTATAATCCGTTCTCGCAGTTTGTCGTGAAAATCACGCAACCTGTTGTCGGACCGCTGCGCCGCATTATCCCGGCGATGGGTCCCATCGACAGTTCGTCTCTGCTGGTGGCGTTTATTCTGAGCGTTATCAAAGCGATCGTGCTGTTTATGGTCATCACCTTCCAGCCGATTATCTGGATTGCTGCGGTCCTGATTTTAATCAAAACCATCGGCCTGCTGATTTTCTGGGTGCTGCTGGTCATGGCCATCATGAGCTGGGTAAGCCAGGGCCGTAGTCCGGTAGAATATGCGCTGATCCAACTGGCCGAGCCGCTGCTGCGCCCGATTCGCAACCTGCTGCCTTCGATGGGCGGTATTGATTTCTCGCCGATGATCCTGGTTCTGCTGCTGTACGTGGTTAATATGGGGATCGCTGAGCTGTTACAGTCCACGGGCGATATGCTGCTGCCGGGGCTGTGGATGGCGCTATGAGTGCCGTAAGCACCTGCGCTGACGGGCTGGTTTTGCGGCTGTATATTCAGCCGAAAGCCAGCCGTGACGGTATTGTTGGGCTGCATGGCGACGAATTAAAAGTCGCCATCACCGCCCCACCGGTTGACGGCCAGGCGAACGCGCATCTGACCAAATATCTGGCAAAACAGTTTCGCGTCGCCAAAAGCCAGGTCATCATTGAAAAAGGTGAACTTGGGCGACATAAACAGGTGAAAATCCTTAATCCGCAATCTATCCCGACGGAAGTCGCGGCTCTGAAAGAACAGGACTAAAGCATGCAGAAAGTTGTTCTCGCGACCGGCAACGCCGGTAAAGTGCGCGAGCTGGCCTCGCTATTAAATGATTTTGGGCTCAACGTGGTTGCCCAGACCGATCTGGGCGTCGAGTCCGCCGAAGAGACAGGTCTGACGTTTATCGAAAACGCGATCCTGAAAGCGCGCCACGCCGCCCAGGTCACCGGCCTGCCCGCGATTGCCGATGACTCCGGCCTGGCCGTGGATTTTCTCGGCGGTGCGCCGGGGATTTACTCTGCGCGCTATTCCGGCGTTGACGCCACCGACCAGCAGAATCTGGAAAAACTGCTTGTCGCCCTGAAAGACGTACCGGACGAACAGCGCACCGCGCAGTTCCACTGCGTTCTGGTTTATATGCGCCACGCGGAAGACCCGACGCCTATCGTCTGCCACGGCAGCTGGCCGGGCGTGATTACCCATGAAGCAGCTGGCAACGGCGGCTTTGGCTACGACCCGATTTTCTTTGTCCCGACCGAGGGCAAAACCGCTGCGGAACTGACCCGCGAAGAGAAAAGCGCGATTTCCCACCGTGGACGCGCGCTGAAACTGTTACTGGAAGCACTGCGTAATGGCTAATTTGCCGCCTCTGAGTCTGTATATTCACATCCCGTGGTGCGTGCAGAAATGCCCGTACTGCGATTTCAACTCGCACGCGTTGAAGGGCGAAGTGCCGCACGATGACTACGTTGCGCATCTGCTGGCCGACCTGGATGCCGATGTACCTTACGCACAGGGACGTGAAGTTAAGACCATTTTCATTGGTGGCGGTACGCCGAGCCTGCTGTCAGGCCCGGCGATGCAAACGCTGCTGGACGGCGTGCGTTCGCGCCTGAACCTGGCGGCGGATGCTGAAATTACGATGGAAGCCAACCCCGGCACCGTTGAGGCCGACCGTTTTGTCGAGTATCAGCACGCGGGCGTGAACCGCATCTCCATCGGCGTGCAGAGCTTTAGCGAACCAAAGCTAAAACGTCTGGGGCGCATTCATGGCCCGGAAGAGGCGAAGCGCGCGGCAAACCTGGCGACCGGTCTTGGCCTTCGCAGCTTCAACCTCGATTTGATGCACGGCCTGCCGGATCAGTCGCTGGAAGAGGCGCTGGACGACCTGCGCCAGGCGATCGAACTGAACCCGCCGCACCTGTCGTGGTATCAGCTCACCATTGAGCCAAACACGCTGTTCGGTTCCCGCCCGCCGGTGCTGCCGGACGACGACGCGCTCTGGGATATCTTCGAGCAGGGTCACAGGCTTCTAACCGCTGCGGGCTATCAGCAGTATGAAACGTCCGCGTATGCGAAGCCGGGCTATCAGTGCCAGCACAACCTGAACTACTGGCGCTTTGGCGACTACCTGGGAATTGGCTGCGGCGCGCACGGCAAGGTGACCTTCCCGGACGGGCGCATTCTGCGCACCGCCAAAACCCGCCACCCGCGCGGATACATGGAAGGCCGCTACCTGGAGCGTCAGCACGACGTTGAGGCGGCGGATAAACCGTTTGAGTTCTTCATGAACCGCTTCCGTCTGCTGGAAGCCGCGCCGCGCGCGGAATTTGCGCGTTACACCGGGCTGCCGGAGTCGGTGATTCGCCCGCAGATCGACGAGGCGCTGGCCCAGGGGTATCTCACCGAGAGTGAGGAATACTGGCAGATCACCGAGCACGGCAAGCTGTTCTTAAACTCCCTTCTTGAGCTGTTCCTCGCCGAAGAATCCTGAAGGCTTATTCAGGATTTAGCATCCCGCTCTGCCGGCTGAGGAAAAGGCTGGCAGAGTGTGGGGATGGAAAAATCAAAACAACTCCGCAAACAAATGACGCCCGAAGAATTACTCCTCTGGTATTTGCTCAGGGGTCGTCGCTTCTTTGGGTATAAGTTTCGTCGGCAGATGCCTATTGGTCCGTACATCGTGGATTTCGCCTGCTTTAAGGCGAAGCTGATCGTTGAGCTGGACGGGGGTCAGCATCAGAACAAAGAGAAGTATGATTCACGACGTACCGAGTTTTTGAATGCGAACGGATGGGAAGTCTTACGGTTCTGGAATAACGAATTCAGGGCTAATGAGGAGGAGGTGTTGATAGCTATTCTGCAACGACTGCAATGCCTGATGCCCTCACCCTAACCCTCTCCCACAGGGAGAGGGAACGATTAC
>NZ_JUMS01000005.1:0-19330 GCF_001059415.1 Enterobacter sp. 940_PEND | reverse complement strand
ACGGGGATTTTCAATCCCCTGCTCTACCGACTGAGCTATCCGGGCAACGGGGCGCATTAAACCCGATCTGCCCCCTGCCGTCAACGAAAAATGTTGTTTTCGTTACAGACTGCGCAATCTCTCACCATTTCGCCGCATCCTTAAGCGAAAAAGTGCGTCCAGAGCGCGGAGAGCGGCATGGCGAGCAGCAGTGCGGGGAGCATGTTCACCACGGCAAACATCTTGATCCCACAGATGCGCAGCCCGGTCGCCAACAGCAGCAGGCCGCCGACGGCGGTAAAGTCTGCCATCATTGCCGGCGTGGTGAGCGGGAGAATCAACGTGGCGCAGGTGGCAAGCGCCAGCTGAATAAGCAGCATCGGGACGCTAATCGCCGCCACGGCGACGCCAAGGGTTGTGGCGAAAATGGTGGCGGTGAAGAAATCAAGGAACGCTTTCGCAATCAATATGCTTGGGTCGCCGGTCATCCCTTCCTGCATTGAACCGAAAATCCCGGTGCCGCTGGCGCAAAATAGAATGATGATGGCGACATAGTTTTGAATAAACGACTCGTGCGTGCCGTGTTTCGCCTTGCCGCCCGGTCTGGCTATCAGGTTTTTGGCTTTACTCACCGCGCTGTTAATGCCTTTTTCCAGATAGCAAAATTCGCCAATCAGCGCGCCGAGCAGGGTGGCCAGCACCATCACCGGCAGGTTGGCGCATTTGATCACGAGAAGAATACCGATCCCTAACGATGCCAGGCCGAATATTGAGGGCATGGAGGTGCGAATACGCTCCGGCAATCGCTGGCTCAGCACGGCGCCGAGTACGCCGCCCAGCAATACGGCGCCTGCGTTAATAAATGGCCCGATAACCAAAGTTAACTCCTGTTATTTAATCATTGATATTGCATTATTATGGCACGGCAGGGCTGCGCGGGCCTTAGCTTTGGTTGATTTCGTGCATACTGATTCCTTCTTGCACCTCAAAATAAAAGGTGACATTATTGCGCGAATTTTCTCCTCCCTGTCTCACCGCCCGGTGAGGGTAACTGCGCCTATGAAAACCATGAAAATTGCCGTCAGCCGCGAGCTGCTTTCCACTGTGTCTACTCACCGCGAAAAGGTGACGCTGGACAGCACTGATTTTACCGATGTGGCGGCCGTCGTCATCACAACAGCTGAAAGTCGCAGCGGCATTCTTGCACTGCTGAAACGCACGGGCTTTGAGCTACCGGTGTTTATTTTCTCGCAGGAGCCTACGGATGTACCCGATGGCGCCACCGCGGTTATCTCGGGTAAAGCTCAGGAGTTTCTGGAACTGGAGACCGCTGCCAGTCGTTACGAAGAGAACCTGCTGCCGCCCTTTTTTGACACCCTGAGCCAGTATGTGGAGATGGGCAACAGCACTTTCGCCTGTCCGGGCCACCAGCACGGGGCATTTTTCAAAAAACACCCGGCAGGGCGACAGTTCTATGATTTCTTCGGTGAGAACGTGTTTCGCGCCGACATGTGCAACGCCGACGTGAAGCTGGGCGATCTGCTGATCCACGAAGGGTCCGCCAAGCACGCGCAAAAGTTCGCGGCAAAAGTGTTCAACGCGGACAAAACCTACTTCGTGCTGAACGGTACCTCAGCGGCCAACAAGGTGGTGACCAACGCGCTGCTGACCCGCGGCGACCTGGTGCTGTTCGACCGCAATAACCATAAGTCCAACCACCACGGGGCGCTGATCCAGGCGGGCGCCACGCCGGTTTATCTTGAGGCGGCGCGTAACCCGTTTGGCTTTATTGGCGGGATTGACGACCACTGCTTTGACGATGCCTATCTGCGGGATCTTATCCGCGAGGCGGCGCCGGAAAAGGCCGACGAGGCGCGTCCGTTCCGCCTGGCGATCATTCAGCTTGGCACCTACGACGGGACGATCTACAACGCCCGCCAGGTGATCGACAAGATCGGTCATCTGTGCGACTACATCCTCTTTGACTCCGCCTGGGTGGGCTACGAGCAGTTTATTCCGATGATGGCGGAAACGTCCCCGCTCTTGCTGGAATTGAACGAGAACGATCCGGGGATTTTCGTGACCCAGTCGGTGCACAAACAGCAGGCCGGCTTCTCGCAAACGTCGCAGATCCATAAAAAGGATAACCACATTCGCGGTCAGGCGCGCTTCTGTCCGCACAAGCGGCTGAACAACGCGTTTATGCTGCATGCCTCCACCAGCCCGTTTTATCCTCTGTTCGCCGCGCTGGACGTGAATGCCAAGATCCACGAAGGTGAAAGCGGACGCAGGCTGTGGGCGGAGTGCGTCGAGCTGGGGATTGAGGCGCGCAAGGTGATCATTGCGAATTGCCATATGATCAAACCGTTTATCCCGCCGGTGGTGGCGGGGCGGCCGTGGCAGGATCATCCGACGCACGCCATTGCCAGCGAGCTGCGCTTCTTCAGCTTTGAGCCGGGGGCCAAATGGCACGGCTTTGAGGGCTATGCCCGCGAGCAGTACTTTGTCGATCCGTGTAAGCTCCTGCTGACCACGCCGGGTATCGATGCTGAAACCGGAGAGTACACGGATTTCGGGATCCCGGCGACGATTCTGGCGCACTACCTGCGCGAAAACGGCATCGTGCCGGAGAAATGCGACCTCAACTCGATCCTGTTCCTGCTAACGCCTGCCGAAAGCAGCGAGAAGCTGGCGCAGCTGGTGGCGATGCTGGGCCAGTTCGAACAGCATATTGAAGACGACACGCCGCTGGCGGACGTGCTGCCGACGATCTTCCAGAAATACCCGGTGCGCTACCGGGATTACACCCTCCGCCAGCTGTGCCAGGAGATGCACGATCTCTACGTCAGCTTTGACGTGAAGGATCTGCAGAAGGCGATGTTCCGCAAGGAGAGCCTGCCTGAGGTGGTAATGAACCCGCAGGATGCAAACCGGGCCTATATTCGCGGAGAGGTGGAGCTGGTTCGCATACGGGATGCCGAAGGGCGGATTGCTGCCGAAGGGGCGCTGCCCTATCCGCCGGGCGTGCTGTGCGTGGTGCCGGGTGAAGTCTGGGGCGGGGCGGTACAGCGTTACTTCCTCGCGCTGGAGGAGGGCGTCAACCTGCTGCCGGGCTTCTCGCCGGAGCTGCAGGGAGTTTACAGCGAGAAGGATGCCGACGGGATTAAGCGGCTGTATGGGTATGTATTAAGGTAGCCCCCTCACCCTAACCCTCTCCCCAAAGGGGAGAGGGTACGTTTCATCAAACCGCACTACGCTTGTACATCCTCCTCGGATGCCCAATCTTGCCGTACAGCATCTCCACCGTCAGAAAACCCGCCTCCACGCAGTGCTCCAGATAGCGCCGGGTGGTGGTTTTGCTTAACCCCGTTTCGCTCACCACCTCATCCACGGTAAAGCAGTGCGTTGCCTTGTCGTTGAACAGTGTCTGCACCCGCGCCAGCGTATTTTCCTCAATGCCTTTACTGCCGTTGTCTAGGCGGTAGTTTTTCGCCTGGAGCTGATACAGCGAATCCACGTTCTGCTGGTCGACAATCTTCCAGACCCGCTGCTGTTCTGCAAACTGCACGAACCGCTCCAGCGACTGGCTGAGCCGCTTCCAGGAGACGGGTTTGAGGATGTAGTCGAAAGCGCCGTTGCGAATCGCCTGGCTGCAGGTGTCCATATCGCTGGCGGCAGTAATAAAAATCACCGAGCAGTTGGCGCGGGCCAGCATGGGGTTATTGATAAGCGAGATGCCTTTACCGTCCGGCAGGTAGTTATCCAGCAGCATCAGCTGCGGCTGTTTGCTTTCAAGCTCTGCCTGGGCCGCAGCCAGCGACGAGGCAATGCCTACCAGCCTCAGACGCGGATGTTTGCCTATCAGCTCCGCGTGCAGTTGCGCCAGCTCGTTCTCGTCTTCAACAATCAGTACGTCGATAAGTTCATGTTGCATAGTCGGTGTCTTCCAGTTGCCGGGCGGTTCCCGTGGCCGGGATAAACAAGGAGAAAATGGCGCCGCGCGGGGTATTATCGGCAACTTCTATCGCGCCGCCAGCCTGTGTGACGTAGCTTTCGATCAGATACAGGCCAATCCCATGATCGCCGCGCGTTTTGGTGGTGATGCCGCGTTCAAAGATCCGCTCACGGATCGCCGGTGTAATGCCAACGCCCTGGTCGGCCACTTCAATAATCAGCTCATGTTCGCTGAGCTTTATCAGCACTTCTACCGGCGCGTGGGGAAGCGGCGACCTCTGTGTTGCTTCGATGGCGTTATCCAGCAGGTTGCCAATAATCGAAATCAGCTCTTGCTCACCAAGGGGCAGGAACGGTCTGTCCAGCCGACAGCCCGGGTCGAAACACAGCTCGACGCCTTTCTCCCGCGCGCGGGCGGCTTTCCCCAGCAGCAGGCCGCACAGGGTCGGTGAACTGAAGCGCGAAGAGATAAAGTCCAGAAGCTCCTGGGCATGTTCCGACTGCGCCTGAATGTAGCCAATGGCTTCCTCGTAGCGGCCCATGTGCAGCAGGCCGGAGAGGGTGGTCATCCTGTTTAACTGCTCGTGGCGCATAATGCGGAGGTTATCGACATAGCGTTTGACCTGGCTAAGCTGGGCGCTCAGCGAGTCGATCTCGTTGCGATCGCGGAAGGTGATCACCCAGCCCTGCAGCGAACCCTCAAGCATGATGTGCACCCGGCTGGCAATCACCGTGAGATCGTTAAAACGACAAATCTCGTCATGGGTATCTTTCGCCAGCATCGTCTGCGTGTCGAAGAACGGGACCGGATCGATCACCTGGCTTATCAGCTGTCCGCGCAGCTCGCGGGCCGGCTGGCTCAGACCCAGCAGCTTGCGCGCCGCCTGGTTGATGACTTCAATCCGCCGCCGATCGTCAATGGCAATTACCCCTTCATAAATAGACTCCATCATCGCCTTCTGCTGGCGCACCAGCAGGCCGATCTCGCGCGGCTCAAGGGAGAAGATCTGCTTCTTGATGCTGCGGGTAAAAAACCAGGAGAAGATAAAGAGAGCGATCAGCAGCAGCACGGCGGCAATCAGGATATTGACCACCTTACTGACGGTAATGGTATCAAGGTAGCTGGTCAGATAGCCTACTGAAACAATGCCGACCACCTGTCCGGCGGCGTTGAAGATGGGGGCTTTACTGCGCAGCGAAATGCCCAGCCCGCCTTTGCGGATGGTGGTGGTGCTTTTACCCTGCAACACGGCTTCATTGTCTCCGCCAACCAGGGTTGTGCCCACTCTGTCGGCAAATACGGAGTGAAAAAGATGCTGCCCTTTATTATCACCAATCACAATAAAGCTGGCGTCACTGTGCGCAGAAATCTTCTGCATAAAATCATGGATGGCGTTGATATTCTTTTGTTCAACTTCATTACGCAATGTCGGAATAAGCGCAATCTCTTCAGCCTGTATTTTGGCACGCGTACTCATTTCCTGATAAAGCTGTTTCCCGACGTCGGCATAATAATATCCGCCCAGCAGCGCGAAAAGCACTGAGAAAAAGGCAACCAGCGAAATAAACAGCTTAATCTGGAAAGAGACTTTCATAACTATCACGCGAGGTAGCAGCAAAGATCGCCAATATATCATCTTTTTTCGCGCTGACGCCCGCTTTGCCGAAAACTTGTGATCCCTTGCACAGCGGGCGCTGTAAAAGAGTTATCCTGAAGGCGAACGTACTTCGGGCTGCGCGAGCAAATGTTATTTGTTTGTTCAATTCGGAAAAGAAACCATAAAAACCACGGCCATAAATAAGGTATAAATCACATTAAATAAAAGAAACCATTAAAACCATAGCAGCCATTAAAACTTCGCTTTTAATATGCCATCCCTCACATAAAGTAAGCCTTTGTGACTCTAAGCTGAACGCACAAAATAACCAAGGGGCTTATTATGAGCACAACTGACGATTCTTTCTCTGTTACCCACGACCCGATTGAAATTCAGCAGCCTTCGCTCAAAGAGCGCTGGTGGCATATTATGGATACCTGGAAAGTTGGGATTATTCCTCTGCCGCTGTTCGTTCTGGCGGGCGCGCTGATTGCGATTGATTGCCTGGGCGGAAAACTGCCGAGCGATATCGTGGTCATGGTGGCAACGCTGGCCTTCTTCGGCTTTGCCTGCGGCGAGTTTGGCAAACGCCTGCCGATTGTCGGCAAGCTCGGCGCGGCGGCGATTTGCGCCACCTTTATCCCTTCCGCGCTGGTCTATTATGGCCTGCTGCCGGACGTGGTGGTCGAGTCCACCACCAAATTCTACAAATCCACCAACATTCTCTATCTCTACATCTGCTGCATCATCGTCGGCAGCATCATGAGCATGAACCGCACGGTGCTGATTCAGGGCTTCCTGCGCATCTTCTTCCCGATGCTGTGCGGCGAAATCGTCGGCATGCTGGTGGGGATGGGCGTCGGCCTGGCGCTGGGTCTTGAGCCGTTCCAGATCTTCTTCTTTATCATTCTGCCGATTATGGCGGGCGGCGTCGGGGAAGGGGCGATCCCGCTTTCCATCGGCTATGCCACCCTGCTGCACATGGACCAGGGCGTTGCGCTCGGCCGCGTGCTGCCGATGGTCATGCTCGGCGGTCTGACGGCAATCATCATCTCCGGCTGCCTGAACCAGCTCGGTAAACGCTTCCCGCACCTGACCGGTGAAGGCCAGCTGATGCCTAACCGCGCGAATGCCGATGCAACGGTCTCTCAGCCTGCTTTTTCCGGCAAAGCGGACGTCACCACTATCGCCTCCGGCGCGCTGCTGGCGGTGCTGCTCTACATGCTGGGCATGCTCGGCCACAAGCTGATTGGCCTGCCTGCTCCGGTCGGCATGCTGTTTATGGCGGTCCTGGTGAAGCTCTGCAACGGCGCCTCTCCGCGCCTGCTCGAAGGCTCTCAGGTGGTGTACAAATTCTTCCAGACCTCCGTGACCTACCCAATCCTCTTCGCCGTCGGCGTGGCTATCACCCCGTGGCATGAACTGGTGGCGGCGTTCACCGTCAGCAACCTGCTGGTAATTGTCAGCACCGTTTCTGCACTGGTCGCCACCGGCTTCTTCGTCGGCAAAAAGATTGGTATGCATCCGATTGATGTCGCCATCGTCTCCTGCTGCCAGAGCGGCCAGGGCGGTACCGGCGACGTGGCGATCCTGACCGCAGGCAACCGCATGAGCCTGATGCCGTTCGCCCAGATTGCTACCCGTATCGGCGGGGCGATTAACGTCTCTGTCTCACTGCTGATTCTGGGCAACTTCCTCGTTTAAGTCTTCAGGAAAGAACAATGAAACTCGCAAGCTTTTTATACCAGGGAAAACGCAGCTACGGCATCGTCCAGGCCGACGGCGTGATTGATTTAGGCCGCCGTCTCGGCGACCGCTACAGCGACCTTAAGGCGCTGCTGCAGGGCAACGGGCTGGCGCAGACCACCCGCTACCTGAACGATGCCGTGGACGTACCGCTGAGCGCCATTACCTTCTTACCGGTGATTGAGCAGCCGGAAAAGATCCTCTGCGTGGGCATGAACTATGCCGACAAGCGCAAGGAGTTTGACCAGCATAATCCGGCCCCGACGCTGTTTGTCCGCTTCCCGGATTCACAGACCGGCCACAACGAGCCGGTGCTGAAGCCGCGCCACTCCAGCGAATTCGACTACGAAGGCGAGCTGGCGGTGATCATCGGCAAAGGCGGGGAGAACATCAGCCGCGACGACGCCCTGCGCCACGTGGCGGGCTACAGCTGCTACATGGACGGCTCCGCCCGCGACTGGCAGCACACCTGGTTCACCGCCGGTAAAAACTGGCGCAAAACCGGCGCGTTTGGGCCGTGGATGGCGACGGCTGATGAGATCCCGGATCCGCACCAGCTTGCGATCCGCACCTGGCTGAACGGCCGCATGGTGCAGGAAGACAACACCAGCAGCATGATCCACAAGGTTGCGGAGCTGATCGAGTACATCAGCACCTTCACCCGCCTCAGTCCGGGCGACGTGATCATCACCGGATCTCCGGGCGGGGTGGGTAAAAAGCGCAATCCGCCGCTGTTTATGAAGGAAGGGGATCGCATTGAGGTGGAGATCGAACATATCGGTCATCTGAGCAACGTGATCGTGGAAGCGCCAGCCGTCGGGCTTGCGGCAGCACACTGAGTAAGGCGGCATGAACAGTCAACCCATCGATTTTCGCCACACGCTGGTGGCGAAACACCCGGAACGCTTAAGCCAGATCCGCTACCTGCTGGCAGACAGCGGCCTTGGCCTGGACAACGACATCACGCTGTTTGTCGAAGCCTGGTCCGGTTCGCAGCTGGTGGGTTGCGCAGGGCTTGCCGCCAACGTCATCAAATGCGTGGCGGTCAATGAGCAGCTTCGCGGCGAGAACCTCAGCGCGCGGCTGCTGGCAGAGGTGGAAAATGCGGCGCTGGAGCGCGGCCATTTTCACCTCTTTCTCTGCACCCGTCCGTGCAATCGGGAGCGCTTTGCCCGCAGCGGCTTCTGGCCGATTGCCCAGAGCGGAAACAACGCCGTGCTGATGGAAAACACCCCGCAGGGGATCGAACGCTACTGCCGTTCCCTGCGCGCGAAGCGCAAGTGCGGGGAGAACGTTGGCGCGATAGTGATGAACGCCAACCCGTTCACCCTCGGCCACCGCCATCTGGTGGAGCAGGCGGCGCAGCGGTGCGACGCCCTGCACCTGTTCGTGGTGCGTGAAGACGCCTCGTTCTTCCCGTTCAGCGCGCGCCTCGAGATGGTGCGCGCGGGCGTGGCGCATCTGCCGAACGTGGTGGTGCATGAAGGCTCGCAGTACATCATCTCCCGCGCCACCTTCCCGGCCTACTTCCTGAAGGAAACCGGCAAAGTGCAGCAGGCGTGGAGCGAGATCGACGTGCTGATCTTCCGGGACTTTATCGCCCCGGCGCTCGGCATCACGCACCGCTTCATCGGATCGGAGCCGTTTTGCGATATCACCCGCCAGTACAACCAGACGCTGCACGACCTGCTGGCCTCGCATATCGAGGTGGTGGAAATGCCGCGCATCAAGGCCACCGGCAACGCTATTTCAGCGTCCGAAGTGCGCCGCTTACTGAAGACACAGCAGTTTTCCCGGATCCGGGAGATTGTCCCGGACTCCACCTTCGCGCATCTCGAAACGCATTACCGTGCGAGTGCGGAAGTCGCTTAACTACCAGGAATTTATCATGAAAATTGTAAGGGAGGCGCTGGCCGGAACGCAGGAGTCCAGCGACCTGATGGTGAAAATCGCTCCCGCTCACGGCGAGCTGGAGATAGTCATCCACAGTGAAGTGATTAAGCAGTTTGGCGAGCAAATTCGCCAGGTGGTCAACGACACGTTGCGCGCCATGAACGTGCACCAGGGATTAATCATTATTGAAGACAAAGGGGCGCTGGACTGTGTGATCCGCGCCCGCCTGCAAAGCGCGCTGATGCGTGCAGCCGATGAACAGGCCATCAACTGGGGGGCGCTGAAATGAGCAAACTCCGCCGCAGCATGTTGTTCCTGCCGGGCGCCAACGCCGCCATGCTTTCCACCGCATTTATCTACCGTCCCGACTCCATCATGTTTGATCTTGAGGACGCCGTCGCCCTGCGCGAGAAGGATACCGCGCGCATGCTGGTGTTCCATGCCCTGCAGCACCCGATGTATCAGGATATCGAAACCGTGGTGCGCATTAACCCGCTCAGCACGCCGTTTGGCCTGCTGGATCTGGAGGCTGCCGTGCGGGCCGGCGTGGACGTGATCCGCCTGCCGAAAACCGACACGCCGGACGATATCTACGAGCTGGAAGGCCACCTCGAACGCATCGAGCAGGAGTGCGGCCGCGAGGTCGGCTCCACCCGCGTGATGGCGGCGATTGAGTCGGCCATTGGCGTCATCAACGCCGTGGCGATTGCCCGCAGCTCTGTGCGCCTCATCGGCATCGCGCTGGCCGCCTTTGACTACGTGATGGACATGCAGACCGAGCGCGGCGACGGCACCGAGCTGTTCTACGCCCGCTGCGCCGTGCTGCACGCCGCCCGCGCGGCGGGTATCGACGCCTTCGACGTGGTGTGGTCAGACGTTAACGACGAGGCCGGGTTCCTGCGCGAGGTCGATCTGATCCGCAAGATGGGCTTTAACGGCAAATCTCTGATTAACCCGCGCCAGATTGATCTGCTGCACAACGCCTACGCCCCGACTCAGGAAGAGGTGGATCACGCCAAAAGGGTGATTGAGGCGGCAGAAGAGGGCGAGCGTAACGGCCTGGGCGTGGTATCGCTCAACGGCAAAATGGTGGATGCACCGATTATTAACCACGCGCAGGTGGTGCTGGAGCGCGCGGCGGCCTCCGGCGTGCGTCGGTAAGGATAAAATAATGAATCAGACAGAACTTCTTCACGTGAATTTTCCCCATTTGCGGGACTTAAAACCCTTTGATACCGCCCACAGCGCCACGCCCTGGCTGGCGGACAGCGACGCGAAGCACAGCCGCAAGCTCTGCGCCTCTGTTGAGGAGGCGGTGATGCGAAGCGGCTTGCAGGACGGGATGACCATCTCCTTCCATCACGCGTTCCGCGAAGGCGACCGGGTGATCAACACCGTCGTGGCGCTGCTGGCGCGAATGGGCTTCAAAAACCTGACGCTGGCTTCCAGCTCGCTGATGACCTGCAACGACGCGCTGATCGAGCATATTGAAAGCGGCGTCATCACCCGGATTTATACCTCCGGTATGCGCGGCAGGCTGGCGGACGCGATCTCCCACGGGTTGATGGACGAGCCGGTGCAAATTCACTCCCACGGCGGTCGCGTGAAGCTGCTCCAGGACGGCGAGCTGAATATTGACGTGGCGTTTCTCGGCGTGCCGTGCAGCGATGAGTTTGGCAACGCGAACGGGACGCACGGCAAATCGTGCTGCGGCTCCCTGGGCTACGCCATGGTGGACGCGCACTTTGCCCGCAAGGTAGTGCTGCTGACCGAAGAACTGGTGCCGTTTCCGAATATGCCCGCCAGCCTGGTGCAGGACCAGGTGGACTACATCGTGCAGGTTGAGAGCGTGGGCGACCCGGCGAAAATCAGCGTCGGCGCGGCGCGCGTCACCAGCAACCCGCGCGAGCTGATGATCGCCCGCTATGCGGCGGACGTCATTGAACACTCCGGCTACTTCAAACCGGGCTTCTCGATGCAGACCGGCTCCGGCGCGGCGGCGACCGCCTGCACGCGCTTTATGGAAGAGAAGATGGAGCGCAGCGGCGTGAAGGCGCGCTTTGCGCTCGGCGGCATCACCGGCAGCCTGGTGGATCTGCACGAGAAGGGGCTCATCGAAAAGCTGCTCGATACCCAGTGCTTTGACGGCCAGGCGGCGGCCTCGCTGGCGCGCAACCCGAACCACGTGGAGATCTCCACCAACGTCTACGCCAACCCCGGCAGCAAGGCGGCAAGCTGCGACCAGCTTGACGTGGTGATCCTCAGCGCCCTCGAAATCGACGTCGATTTCAACGTCAACGTTATCACCGGCTCCGACGGGGTGATGCGCGGCGCGTCCGGTGGACACTGCGACGTGGCCGCCGCGGCAAACCTGACCATCGTCGTAGCGCCGCTGTTGCGCAGCCGCATTCCGACGGTCGTGAAGCGGGTTACCACGCGCCTCACGCCGGGCGAGAGCATCGACGTGCTGGTCACCGACCACGGCATTGCGGTCAACCCGGCGCGCCCGGAGATCCGCGAGCGGCTGCTGGAAGCCGGGCTCAAAGTTGTGGATATCAGCGCGCTTTACGAGCGGGCGATTTCTCTGACGGGCGTACCTAAACCGATTGAATTTACCGACAAAATCGTCGGGGTGATCCGCTACCGCGACGGCAGCGTGATCGACACCGTACGACAGGTGAAGGAGGAAGTGTGATTTTAGCGACACCCGTGCGGGCGGGTGTCAGCCTGGACGAACTGCTGGCGGCGAAAGAGCGCCGCGCAGCGCGCCAGGCTGACATGCTCAAGCACTATCAACAACCGGTGATTTCCCTCACGCTGGTCACGCCAGGGGAGATCAAGGACAGCCTGCGCTATCGCAACACCATGGGCGTGGCGCTGCAGATGTGCGACCAGCTGCTGTGGGAAAACCGCTGGCAGGTGCTGGACCGCCAGGTTCTATGGCTCCCGACCGGGCCGGAGGCCCTGTGGTGCGTGGCCCACCCGGCGGCGGAAATCAAAGCGCACTGTTCGGATTTGGAGCAGACGCACCCGCTCGGCAGGCTGTGGGATCTGGACGTGATCTGCCCTCAGCACGGCCACGTCGGGCGTCAGTCGCTGGGCGCAAATTTAAGGCGTTGTCTGATCTGCGACGAGCCCGCTCATGCCTGTTCCCGTTCGCGCGCTCATCCTGTGGAGCAGGTGGTTTCCCGCGTGGAGAAGATGATCGATGACTGGTTTGCTCGCGACTAAACCGCGCCCGGTTGACGTACCCGCGCTTGCCGAAGCGGCGCTGTGGCAGGAGCTGGAGCTGACGCCCAAGCCGGGGCTGGTGGACAAGCTCAATAACGGTTCCCATCGCGATATGGACCACGCGCTGTTCGTCCGCAGCATTGCGGCGATTACGCCGTGGTTTTCGCGCTTTGCCGAGCTCGGTAACGCGCATGGGGATAAACCCGCTGACGCACAGCTTCGCATTATCCGCCCGATGGGGATGGCCTGCGAGCAGGCGATGTACGCCGCGACGAACGGAGTGAACACCCACAAGGGCGGGATTTTTGCCCTGGGTTTACTGTGCTTCGCCGCCGGGCGTGTGAAACATATCTCCGCAGACAGCCTCTGCTGTGAGGTAAGTAACATCTGCAGCGGGCTGGTGTCTCGGGAGCTGGCCGCGCGCGGCGGACAGGCGACGGCGGGCGAGCGGCAGTTTCAGCAGTACGGCTTAACCGGCGCGCGCGGAGAGGCGGAAAGCGGCTTTGCGACGGCGCGTAAGGCGCTGGCGCAGTGGAACGGACAGTCGCTTCACGGCCTGCTGTTGCGCCTGATGGCGGTCAATCAGGACAGTAATCTCGTCTCGCGCGGCGGCATTGAAGGGCTGCGCTACGTTCAGGGCTACGCGCGGGAATTACTGGCGAGTGGCTGGGATCGCGAGGCGCTGCTTAAGATGGATAAGGCATTGATTGAACGCAATCTGAGCCCGGGCGGCAGCGCGGATTTGCTGTCTGTGGGGTGGGTGCTGTCTGGAATAAAATAGCCGGGTGGCGGCTTCGCCTTACCCGGCCTACGGTCTGGTTTTGTAGGCCCGGTAAGCGTTAGCGCCACCGGGCACAACAATCAATGCGCGATTGGCTGCGCACCGTGTGGTTCACGCACGTGCTTGTACTTGAACAGCGCGATGAACGCGAAGAACAGCACCAGCGAGTACGCCGCGAAGATCAGCCACACCGGCTGCCAGTTAGTGATGCCGTTGGTGGTGTACATCTCAACCACTTTACCGCTCACCACGCCGCCCAGAATACAGCCGAAGCCGTTGGTCATCATCAGGAACATACCCTGCGCGCTGGCGCGAATTTCAGGCTTCACCTCTTTTTCCACAAACACCGAACCGGAGATGTTGAAGAAGTCGAAGGCGCAGCCGTAAACGATCATCGACAGTACCAGCAGTACGGTGCCGAACGGGCTTGGGTCGCCGTAGGCGAACAGACCGAAGCGCAGCATCCATGCCGCGATACTGATCAGCATGACGTTCTTGATGCCGTAGCGGCTCAGGAAGAACGGGATGGTCAGGATGAACAGCGTCTCAGAGATCTGAGAGATGGACATCATCACCGACGCATGTTCAACGATAAAGCTGCCGGAGAACAGCGGGTTGTTATCGAAGCTGTGCAGGAAGGTGTTGCCGAACATGTTGGTGATCTGCAGCTCTGCGCCCAGCAGCATGGAGAAGATAAAGAAGATCGCCATGCGTTTGTTTTTAAACAGCGCGAACGCGTCCAGGCCGAGCATGGTGCTCCAGCTCTGGTTTTTCTGCTGGTTAGAAACCGGAATGGTTGGCAGCGTCAGGGTGAAGATCGCCAGCAGCACGGAGAGCGCTGCGCCGATATAGAGCTGCATATGGCTCAGTTCGAAGCCCGCGAAGCTCACGCCCCACATCGCCATGATAAAGCCGATAGTTCCCCAGATACGGATTGGCGGGAAATCGGTCACGATATCCATATCCGCGGACTTCAGGCGGTAGTAGGAGATGGTGTTGATCAGGCCAAGCGTTGGCATATAGGCCAGCGAGTTAAGCAGGATCACCATGAACATCGCCCCCGGCGTGGTCACCTGGGCTGCCATAAACAGCGTCCCCGCGCCCACCAGATGGCAAAGCATGTACAGCCATTTCGCACTCAACCATTTATCCGCCACGATGCCCAGCAGCGTTGGCATGAAGACAGCCGCAATACCGAGCGAGCTGTAAACGGCACCGATTGACGCACCGTCGAACTTGAGCGTCACAAACATATAGGAGCCGAGTGTAGTCAGCCAGCTACCCCACAGGCAGAACTGCAGAAACGACAATATTTTAAGCTGCAGCTTAAGGTTCATGTTACTTTCCTCACAAGTGAGCGGGAGATATGTTGTTTTGGGAACATTCAGGGTTGTTATTTGATGCAATTCTATCAGTTGGCAACGATATGTTTTGTTACCTCCCGCAAAAAAATGCAATCCACATTAATTTGCAGTTTGGATTGTGATGCAAATAACATTTTCGTATGGGTGGTGTTGGATGGGTGCGGCCTGATGCCCTCACCCTGACCCTCTCCCCCAGGGAGAGGGGAAACAGAACACCTTCTCCCAGAGGGGAGAAGGTGTGCCGATCACCGGCGACGATAGTTCTTCTGCACCGTATTCACCTTATACAGATAGCGACGGGATTCCGCAGACGGGTGGCGGGTGGTGAGGGTAGAGTAGACATCCCCCGGCGCCATGCTGTTGATGATGTTTGCGGCCTGCACTTTGTCATTCGAGAAGACGCGCAGCACGCTGCCCGCGCCGCCGTTATAGGCGGTGATCACCGCATAGCGGCGTGACGTTGGGTTATCAATTCCGCCCAGGTACACATTGTTCAGCATCGCCAGGTAGGCCGTGCCGGTATCAATGTTGCTCTGCGGATCGAACAGATAGCTGCGGCTCGGCGTGCCGGATTTCCCCTGCGCGCGGAAGACGTCTTTACCGGCGCTGTGCTGCACTACCTGCATCAGCCCCAGGGCGTCGGAACGGCTTACCGCGTACGGGTTGAACGAGGATTCGGTCTGCATAATCGCCAGGATCAGCGACTCATCCACGCCGTACTTGCGCGAGGCCTGACGCACCATCCCAATGTACTTATGCGCGCGCTTGTCTAGGTGGTTCGGGACGAGGTTGATGGTGACGCTGTAGATAATCTTCAGACCGTTAGAGCGGCTTTTCAGGCGCGTCTGCAGCAGGTAGTCGGCAAATTTCGTGGCGCGACCTTCCCAGCGGATCGGCTGGCCGGTCTGATCGACAACCTGGCCGTACAGGAACGGCTCTTTCGAGATCGTGATATCGTCGGCATCGGAGTAGAGATCGATAGATCCAGGATCGTCACCCATCAGCAGGGTTTTGACGATCGCCTGACGCAGTCGTGCCGCAGGGTCGGTGCCTGCGATGGTTTCAACCGTGATCGTCCCCTCATCAAAGTTGATGTGGCTTCGGGTCTGATAGGCGTCGGTGTACTTAACGTAGTCCTTCGGTCCGGCAATAAGAACTTCGTTAAATCCCCATATATTCTCGATGTTGTGGGCAAACTGCCCCATCAAAATGTCAAAACCGTTGGTGTCCTTGATCCAGGCTTCGTTGTAATCTTCGCCTTTTTTTGACGAACACGAGACAAGCAACGGCGCAACAAGGGCTAGCGCTAAAAGTTTTTTCATCATTCCGGGAGTGCGTGTTGTGTTTGCTTTAACGGCGGGGTTTCCCCCGCACGCTGTTATTTTTCCGGTGGCGTATAGCCTTCGATGTGCACGTCTTTACCTTCGAACAGGAAGCTCACCATCTCCTGCTCAAGCAGCTTTCGGTGTTCCGGGTTCATCATGCTGAGTTTTTTCTCGTTGATCAGCATGGTCTGCTTTTTCTGCCACTGTCCCCAGGCTTCTTTGGATATTTCATTGTAGATGCGTTTACCCAGGTCGCCCGGATAAAGCTGGAAATCCTGGCCTTCAGCGTCACGCTGCAGGAAAGTACAAAAAATCGTTCTGGCCATACTCATTCCTCTTTTTCTTGTCGATGCTAAACCATTGCACCGGCACGTAATTGCTGTAACAGGCGCTCCACGGGAGCCGCCAGTCCGACTGATGGCGGTTGCGCTAAGTTATACCAGAGAGCGGTGCCTTCATCCATGCACGAGGCAAATGACGACACGGGAAGCCACATGGGTACAATATCCAGGTGGAAATGGCTGAACGTATGGCGAAACGCGGTCAGCTGCGTCAGGTTATCGGCAGCAATCCCGCGCTGTTTAAGCCATTCACGCAGCAAATCTTCATCTTCAAACTGTGGGAAGCAGTATAGACCACCCCACAGACCGCTCGGTGGACGCTGGGCGAGGAAGACCTCGTCGCCGTGCTGCATCAGCAGCATGTAGCCGGTGCGCTCCGGCAGCGTCTGTTTGGGTTTCTTACCCGGATATTGCGCCCATGAATGGTTGGCATATGCCACGCAGAGATTATTCACCGGGCAGAGTTCGCATTTTGGTTTTGAGCGCGTGCAGACCATCGCGCCGAGATCCATCATCGCCTGGTTGAAACGCTCGACGCCGTTAGCCGGGGTGACCGCTTCACTTATTTCCCAAAGACGTTTTTCAACGTCCTTCTTCCCCGGCCAGCCGTCGACGGCGTAGCAGCGTGCCAGCACGCGCTTCACGTTGCCGTCGAGGATCGGGAAATGCTTGCCTAAAGACAGGGAGAGAATGGCGCCTGCGGTTGAACGTCCGACGCCGGGCAAGTCCGCCACCTCGTCGAAGGTTTCCGGGAATTTCCCGTTGTGGCGCATGGCAACCTGCTGTGCGGCCTTGTGAAGGTTACGCGCGCGGGCGTAATAGCCAAGACCGGTCCACAGGTGCAGGACCTCGTCCAGCGGGGCGTTGGCCAGATCGGTCACCGTCGGGAAGCGCGCCATAAAACGCTCGAAGTAAGGGATCACCGTGGCGACCTGCGTTTGTTGCAACATCACCTCGGAGAGCCATACTTTGTAAGGCGTTTTTTCAATTTGCCAGGGCAGGGTTTTACGCCCGTATTTGTCGTACCAGTCCAGCACCTGGGCTGAAAATTGAGAGGCTTGCATGGTCATCGATTCGCATAATCAGGGACGCAGATTGCAGCACAGCGTCAATCTGCTGTAAACCGGATCTTTCCCATGCTTGCATAGAAGCCTTAACTTTGGATAATGCCCGTTTCCCGAACATTCTCACAAGCAGACAACTCTTTTATGAAAAACGACGTCATTTCACCGGAATTTGATGAAAACGGTCGCCCGCTGCGCCGTATTCGCAGCTTTGTCCGCCGTCAGGGTCGCCTGACAAAAGGGCAGCAACACGCGCTGGACAACTACTGGCCGGTGATGGGCGTTGAGTTCAGCGAGCAGCCTCTGGATTTTGCTGAACTGTTTGGCCGCGAAGCACCCGTCACGCTGGAGATCGGGTTTGGTATGGGCACCTCGCTGGTGGCCATGGCGAAAGCGCGACCGGAGCAGAACTTCCTCGGTATCGAAGTCCACTCCCCGGGCGTGGGTGCATGCCTGGCAACGGCCCATGAAGAGGGCGTTGAGAACCTGCGCGTGATGTGTCACGACGCGGTGGAAGTGCTGCATAAAATGATTCCTGACAATTCTTTAACCATGGTTCAGCTCTTTTTCCCTGACCCGTGGCACAAAGCACGTCATAATAAACGCCGTATCGTTCAGGCACCGTTTGCCGAGCTGGTGAAAAGTAAGCTGAAGCTTGGCGGTGTCTTCCATATGGCAACCGACTGGGAACCGTATGCGGAACATATGCTGGAAGTTATGTCGTCGCTTGACGGTTACAAAAACCAGTCTGCGAGCAACGACTATGTACCGCGTCCGGAATCGCGTCCGGTAACGAAATTTGAACAGCGTGGCCATCGTCTTGGTCACGGTGTATGGGACTTAATGTTCGAGAGGGTGAAATAATGGCAAAGAATCGTAGCCGTCGTCTGCGTAAAAAGATGCACATCGAAGAATTCCAGGAAGTGGGCTTCTCCGTTGCGTGGCGTTTCCCGGAAGGCACCAGTGTAGAGCAGATCGATCAGGACGTGGATGCGTTCATCAATGACGTGATTGAGCCAAACAAGCTAGCCTTCGACGGTAGCGGCTACCTGGCCTGGGAAGGTCTGATCTGCACCCAGGAAGTGGGTAAATGCACCGAAGAACATCAGGCGCTGGTACGTAAATGGCTTGAAGACCACAAGCTCGAAGATGTCCGCGTCAGCGAACTTTTCGACGTTTGGTGGGACTAATAAAGCAGTAAGGGGCCAGCATTAGCTGGCCCATTTTGTCTGAGGGAGTGTTTAAGATGCGCAAAACGTTGCTCGCTGTTGCTTTGATGGCAACCGGATTCACCGCTCATGCGGATTATCAATGTAGCGTCACCCCGCGTGATGACGTGGTGTTAAGCCCGCAAACCGTGCAGGTCAAAGGCGAGAACGGCAATCTGGTGATTACGCCGGATGGTAACGTGACGTTTAACGGCAAGCCGCAAAACCTGACTGCCGCGCAGCGCGAGCAGGCGAAGGATTATCAGGCTGAGCTGCGTACCGCGCTGCCGTGGATTAACGACGGCGCGCTGACCCGCGTTGAGAAAAGCCGCGTCGCGCTGGATAAGATCATTACTAAAGAAGTGGGTGAGAGCAGCAACATGCGCACCCGCCTGACGAAGCTCGATAAGCAGCTTAAAGAGCAGATGAACCGCATTATCGAGACGCGCACCGACGGCCTGACGTTCCACTACAAGGCGATCGATCAGGTCCGTGCTGACGGGCAGCAGCTGGTGAATCAGGCGATGGGCGGCATCCTGCAGGACAGCATCAACGAAATGGGGGCGAAAGCCGTGCTGAAAGGCGGCGGTAACCCGCTGCAGGGCGTGCTGGGCAGCCTGGGCGGCTTGCAGACCTCCATTCAGAACGAGTGGAAGAACCAGGAAGATGATTTCCAGCAGTTCGGCAAAGACGTGTGTAAACGCGTGGTGTCGCTGGAAGATAGCCGGAAGGCGCTGGTGGGGACGCTTAAGTAAGATCTCTGCGCGTTGGGCCCCTCACCCCGACCCTCTCCCCATGGGAGAGGGTGTAATCGTTCCCTCTCCCTGTGGGAGAGGGTTAGGGTGA
>NZ_JUMS01000057.1:0-112845 GCF_001059415.1 Enterobacter sp. 940_PEND | reverse complement strand
GTGATACCACGAGCTTTTTCTTCTGGTGCGTTATCGATCTGGTCGAATGCACGAGCAGAACCACCGTAGGTTTTAGCCAGAACGGTAGTGATTGCAGCAGTCAGGGTAGTTTTACCATGGTCAACGTGGCCGATAGTACCAACGTTGACGTGCGGTTTTGTACGTTCAAATTTTTCTTTAGACACGGCTATATTCCTTACTATAGTGCTCTCCCCTGTGGAGAGAGCACGGGACTTAGGTTTTAATCCTGTGGATTACTTACCACGGGCTTCAATAACGGCCTGAGCAACGTTGTTAGGCGCATCATCATACTTCAGGAATTCCATGGTGTATGATGCACGACCTTTGGTCAGAGAACGCAGCTGAGTTGCATATCCGAACATTTCAGACAGCGGAACTTCAGCGTGGATCTTAACGCCAGTTACTTCGGATTCCTGACCACGCAGCATACCGCGACGACGGCTCAAGTCACCGATAACGTCACCGGTGTTCTCTTCAGGAGTTTCTACTTCAACCTTCATGATTGGCTCAAGCAGAACTGGTTTTGCTTTCTTAAAGCCTTCTTTAAAGGCAATAGACGCAGCCAGTTTAAACGCCAGTTCAGAGGAGTCAACGTCGTGGTAAGAACCGAAGTGCAGACGAACACCCATATCAACAACCGGATAGCCAGCCAGAGGGCCCGCTTTCAGCTGTTCCTGGATGCCTTTATCAACGGCTGGGATGTATTCGCCAGGAATTACACCACCTTTGATGTCGTTGATGAACTCGTAACCTTTCGGGTTAGAGCCCGGCTCCAGTGGGTACATGTCGATCACAACGTGACCGTACTGACCGCGACCACCAGACTGCTTAGCGTGCTTACCTTCAATGTCGGTAACTTTCGCGCGAATCGCTTCGCGGTAAGCAACCTGAGGTTTACCCACGTTCGCTTCAACGTTGAATTCACGCTTCATACGGTCAACGATGATGTCCAGGTGCAGTTCACCCATACCAGCGATGATGGTCTGGTTAGATTCTTCATCAGTCCATACGCGGAATGATGGGTCTTCTTTCGCCAGACGGCCCAGAGCCAGACCCATTTTTTCCTGGTCAGCTTTGGTTTTTGGTTCAACTGCGATGGAGATTACCGGCTCAGGGAATTCCATACGCTCCAGAATGATCGGGTGATCCGGGTCACACAGGGTGTCACCAGTGGTCACGTCTTTCAGACCGATAGCTGCAGCGATGTCGCCCGCACGAACTTCTTTGATCTCTTCACGTTTGTTAGCGTGCATCTGTACGATACGGCCAAAACGTTCACGCGCCGCTTTCACGGAGTTCAGGATGGTGTCACCGGAGTTAACCACACCAGAGTAAACGCGGAAGAAGGTCAGGTTACCCACGAATGGGTCGGTAGCAATTTTGAACGCCAGTGCAGAGAATGGCTCTTCGTCGCTTGCGTGACGCTCAGCCGGAGTATCTTTACCGTCGTCCAGGATGCCGTTGATCGCAGGAACGTCAACCGGGGATGGCAGGTAGTCAACTACCGCATCCAGCATCGCCTGAACACCTTTGTTCTTGAACGCAGAACCACAGGTTACCAGGATGATTTCGTTGTTCAGAACGCGCTGACGCAGAGCTTTTTTGATCTCTTCTTCAGTCAGTTCTTCACCACCCAGGTATTTCTCCATCAGCTCTTCAGAAGCTTCAGCAGCGGATTCGATCAGGTTCTGGTGCCATTCGTCAGCCAGGTCCTGCATTGCAGCTGGGATATCTTCGTATTCGAAGGTAACGCCCTGGTCTGCATCGTTCCAGTTGATGGCTTTCATTTTCACCAGGTCGATAACGCCGGTGAAGCCTTCTTCAGCACCAATTGCCAGCTGCAGCGGAACAGGGTTCGCGCCCAGACGGGTTTTGATCTGGCCAACAACTTTCAGGAAGTTAGCACCCATACGGTCCATTTTGTTAACGAACGCGATGCGTGGAACTTTATATTTGTTCGCCTGACGCCATACGGTTTCAGACTGTGGCTGAACACCACCAACTGCGCAATAAACCATTACCGCGCCGTCAAGAACACGCATGGAACGTTCTACTTCGATGGTGAAGTCAACGTGCCCTGGGGTGTCGATGATGTTTACGCGATGCGGTTCGTACTGCTTAGCCATACCTGACCAGAATGCAGTAGTCGCTGCGGAGGTGATAGTGATACCACGCTCCTGCTCCTGTTCCATCCAGTCCATGGTGGCTGCGCCGTCATGAACTTCACCGATTTTGTGGTTTACACCGGTGTAGAACAGAATACGTTCGGTAGTAGTGGTTTTACCGGCGTCGATGTGCGCACTGATACCGATGTTACGGTAGCGTGCGATGGGTGTTGTACGAGCCATTTGATTCCTCGTTTATATCTTTAGGCGTTCAGTTAAGTTACCCAGAGCGGGCGGCTTCTCTGAAGCGCCCGCCTGGTGACTAATACTCCGAAGGGATTACCAACGGTAGTGTGCGAACGCCTTGTTGGCTTCTGCCATACGGTGAACGTCTTCACGTTTCTTAACTGCAGTACCTTTGTTGTCTGCAGCATCAGAAAGTTCGTTCGCCAGACGCAGAGCCATGGATTTATCACCGCGTTTACGAGCAGCTTCAACGATCCAACGCATTGCCAGAGCATTACGACGAACCGGACGAACTTCAACTGGAACCTGATAAGTAGAACCACCAACGCGGCGGGACTTAACTTCTACGGTTGGGCGAACGTTGTCGAGAGCGACTTCGAAAGCTTCCAGTTCATTTTTACCAGAACGCTGAGCCAGGGTCTCAAGCGCGCTGTATACGATTGCTTCTGCAGTAGATTTTTTACCATCTACCATCAGGATATTTACAAATTTTGCCAGCAGTTCTGATCCGAATTTCGGATCTGGAAGAATTTTACGCTGACCAATGACGCGACGACGTGGCATGGGAATACTCCGTTGTTAATTCAGGATTGTCCAAAACTCAAAGAGTTTAGTTTGACATTAAGATAAATCAGTTTGGCCTTACTTAACGGAGAACCATTAAGCCTTAGGACGCTTCACGCCGTACTTGGAGCGAGCCTGCTTACGGTCTTTAACACCTGAGCAGTCGAGCGCACCACGAACGGTGTGGTAACGAACACCCGGAAGGTCTTTAACACGACCGCCACGGATCAGGATCACGGAGTGTTCCTGCAGGTTGTGACCTTCACCACCGATGTAGGAAGTCACTTCGAAACCGTTAGTCAAACGCACACGGCATACTTTACGCAGTGCGGAGTTTGGTTTTTTAGGAGTGGTGGTATATACACGAGTACATACACCACGTTTCTGCGGGCAGGCTTCCAGCGCAGGCACGTTGCTCTTTGCAACTTTGCGTGCGCGTGGTTTGCGTACCAGCTGGTTAACTGTTGCCATTAAATAGCTCCTGGTTTTAGCTTTTGCTTCGTAAACACGTAATAAAACGACCTCATACAATATGAGGACGCGAAATTTTAGGGCTACGTCGAAAAGGTGTCAAGAAATATACAGCGATCTCAAATCACCAGTTCATTTGACTGGCGTGCGTCACAGTAAGATTGACGAAATCAGTATAGCCAACCACGTCAATTTTGGTTGAAATTTGACCAGAAAGACCCCGCGCATCCAGATCGTCCTTCAGCGCAGAGACTGTTATGGGGGCATTCGTGAGAATTTCAACGAAACGACTGCCTTCCAGTGCGGCAAGCACGCCATCCTGAATCAGCAGCAGATCATCACCTTCGCGCAGCATACTCAGTAACGCGTCGATATCACATTGCCACGGTGAATGGCTCAGAGTATGGAGCATGTCAGCCTCAGAAAGTCAGAACGGTGTCGTAGTGGGAAAGGTGTTCGCGCAATGCAGCAGAAGACATGACTGTCACATCCAGCACGAAAGGCGTTGCCTCGTTTAAACCGCGCGCGGCCAGGGAGTCGGCACAGACATAGAAGGTTTCGATATCGTAAAGCGGTAACACTTTGAACGTTACGATGTAATCACGCGCCAGAATGGCCTGAGGCTGTTGCCCCGCCAGAAGCTGAAATACGCCGTCGCCCAAAAAGAAGACACCGATATCTTCGGTCAATGCTGAGGTCGCGAGCAGCGCATCCAGCCCTTCTCTGCCTGACGCATTGCCGTGCGGTGCGGAGGAAAAAACAAACGCGACACGCTTCATCAGAATTGCACCACTCTGTCGCAGGTCAATGCCGCCTGTGCCAGTGCACCCAGGCCACTCAACGAAAAGCCGGGCTGCAGGTTAGAACCCGATAAACCAAGACGCGCGGCTTCGGTTGCATCGGTCACGCCGCGGCGCAGTGCCGCCGCCACGCAGATGTGCAGTTCTACGCCCTGCTTTTCGTTTAATGCCTGCCAAGAACGCACCAGATCGAACTCGTCGCTCGCCGGTGACGTAAACTGATTCGCGTTATACACCCCTTCCCGATAGAAGAAGACGCTCGCCAGCTCGTGTCCGGCCGCCAGTAGCGCATGCGCAAACTGCAGCGCGCTGCTGGCCTGCTGAGTGCCGTACGCCGGGCCTGTCACCATTAACGCAAAACGCATTACTTGTCTTGTCCCAGGAAATCGCCGCTTTTGAACTGGCGAATGTAGAGGTAGACCGTGTGCTTGGAGATGTTCAGACGATCGGCCACCTGGTTGATGGCGTCTTTAATATCAAAAATCCCTTTTTCATAAAGATTGAGCACGATCTGACGATTCTTGGCGTTGTTCGAGACGTTGCGATCGGCATTCACCTCTTCAATCGTAAACTCAAGCGTCTGCGTCACCAGATCTTCAACAGAGGAGGCAAAGTTAACAGAAGAGCCAACATCCGGCGTTTCTGGTGGAATAAAGGTGCTCATGATTTGCGAGAATGGCACATCAAGGTTCATGTTGATGCACAGCAGCCCAATAACACGATGCTCGCGGTTTCGAATCGCGATGGTTTCTGATTTCATCAGCACGCCGCTTTTGGCGCGGGTGAAATAGCATTTGGAGACGCTGCTGTCCGCGCCGGTCATGTCATGCAGCATACGCAATGCAAGGTCGGTAATTGGCGAACCAATTTTACGGCCAGTATGCTCACCATTCGCAATGCGGATGGCGGAACACTTCAGATCTTGCAGGGAGTGCAATACGATTTCGCAGTGGGAGCCAATGAGCATCGCTAACCCGTCCACTACCGCTTCGTAGGATTTCAGAATATCGAAGTCGGTCTGATCGAAAGGACGTTGATCCAGCAAATCAAGTTCACTGGTTTCGTTGGTTAAAAGCGACCTGGACATGAAAAAACACTCCTTTTCAGGAGCCTGTCGTTAGGTTTTCAGGGCAGGCTCATTATCTACACGGACAACTAAATTAATACAGCGTGCGTAGCGCTTTCCAGTGTTAATTATATCTGCCCCACAATAAAAAAACCGCCGCCTGAAAGGCGGCGGTTTTTTTCAACATTACTTCTTAGCAGCAGCTGCTTTATCGTCAGCCGGTGCGTCTGCTTTCGCATCCGCTTTCGGTGCCGGTTTGATATCCAGCAGCTCTACGTCAAAGACCAGCGTAGAGTTAGCAGGGATACCCGGAACGCCGGTTTTGCCATAGGCCAGATCCGGTGGGATAACCATCTTGATCTTGCCGCCTTTCTTGATGTTTTTCAGGCCTTCAGTCCAGCCCGGGATCACACCATCCAGACGGAAGGAGAGCGGCTCACCGCGGGTGTAAGAGTTATCGAACTCTTTACCGTCGATCAGCGTACCTTTGTAGTTCACAACAACGGTGTCGCTGTCTTTAGGCGCATCGCCGGTGCCTTCTTTCTCAACTTTGTACACCAGGCCGGTAGAAGAGGTTTTTACACCCTTCTCTTTGGCAAAAGTATCGCGGTAGGCTTTGCCTTTCGCTTCGTTGTCTTTAGCGTCCGCGTCCATCTTGGTCTGCGCGGCACCCTTCACGCGCGCTTCGAACGCCTGCAGAGTCTGTTCAATTTCCTGGTCAGACAGCTTGCTCTTATCAGCAAATGCGTCCTGAACGCCCGCGATCAGCTGAGCTTTATCCAGTTTGATGCCCAGTTTCTCTTGTTCTTTCAGAGAGTTTTCCATGTAGCGACCCAGAGATGCGCCCAGTGCATAGGCGGATTTCTGGTCGTCATTTTTGAACGCCGCTTTGCTGTCTGCAGTGGCAGCAGGCTTCGCAGCAGTATCAGCAGCGAATGACAGCGGCGCGTTCAGCGCAACAGCCATCGTCGTCGCCAGCAGCGTTACTTTAAACAGTGATTTCATCCATATCTCCAGGGCCTGGGGACTCTCACCCCAGCGTTAAACGTAAATGAGTTACGTACTATAAAACGTTGCGGAAGAAATCTACAGACAGACACTTCCAATTCTCGCCACTTTTCAGACTATTTTTGTTTAAATAAGTTTCCTGCCAAAGGGATGCAGACTGTACTTAAGGATAAACTCAGTTAAACTGCGCCGCCGCAGGGCCATTATGGCGAATCTGAAACAAACGAGGTGAATGATGAAGGATACAGCAATAGAAGCGAGAATGGCTGAGCTGGAAAGCCGCCTGGCTTTTCAGGACATCACCATCGAAGAGCTAAACCAGACCGTGACCGCACATGAGCTCGAAATGGCAAAACTGCGGGATCATATGCGCCTGCTGACGGAAAAGCTGAAGGCCACGCAGCCGTCAAACATTGCCTCTCAGTCAGAAGAGACGCCACCTCCTCATTATTGAGGCGTAAAAAAAAGCGGGATTATTATCCCGCATTTTTATTTTCCGTATGACGGAATTAGTGGCAACCGCAGCCGCCGTTACCGCAACCACCTTTACCGTGGTCGTGACCATGGTCGTGATCGTGGCCGTGACCACCGCAGCAGCCGTCGTGGCCGTGATCGTGGTCATGGTCGTGACCGTGTGCACCGTGAACGTGGCCATGAGCCAGCTCTTCTTCGGTCGCTTCACGGATCGCAACAACTTCTACGTTGAACTTCAGGTTCTGGCCAGCCAGCATGTGGTTACCGTCAACCACGACGTGGTCATCTTCCACTTCGGTGATTTCAACAGGAACCGGACCCTGGTCAGTTTCAGCCAGGAAGCGCATGCCAACCTGCAGTTCGTCAACGCCCATGAACACGTCTTTAGGAACGCGCTGAACCAGATTGTCGTCATACTGACCGTAAGCGTCGTTCGCGCCTACAGCAACGTCAAATTTGTCGCCAACTTCATGACCTTCCAGCGCGTTTTCCAGGCCAGAAATCAGGGAACCGTGACCATGCAGGTAGTCAAGCGGCGCACTCACCGGAGACTCATCAACCAACACACCGTCTTCTGTACGTACCTGATAGGCCAGGCTGACCACCAGGTCTTTTGCTACTTTCATGATATCTCCTGAGCGTGGGAAAATTGCTGGCGCAGATTGTAGCGGAAATCTGCACCCGTGTACCCTTTAGCTTAAAAAAACTCAGGGCATATCGCTAGTCCGGATGAAAAATCCCGATAACTTGCTCTTCTTTGCGAACGTGATCGCGGGCCTCTTTATCGGCCTCACGCATCTGGTGACCGCACTTAACACACTCAACAACATCAATATTATTTTCCCGCCACATCGCCAGGGTATCTTGCGCCTGGCAGGTCGGGCATTTTGCACCCGCAATAAAGCGTTTACGTACAGCCATCTTTCGTTACCCTTTATTCAAATTCATCCCAGCCATCAAGCTGGCGTCGTTCCTGTTGCATCTCTCGCTGGAAGATCTCCTCCAGCTCGCGACGCGCTTCCCGCACGCGGGAGATCTGCGCCGTATCGGTATGTACCGGCATCAGCTCGCGCAACATCCGCATATCCAGCCGGCGGAAGTGCATCTGGGCGCGCTGCGCCTGATGCGGATGCATGCCGAGCGAGATCAGCGCCTTACGGCCCAGCTCCAGCGCACTGGAGAACGTCTCACGGGAGAAGTGTTTCACACCCGCCTGCAACAATTCGTGAGCTTCAACACGTCCCCGCGCACGCGCCAGAATATGCAGATGCGGGAAATGCTGCTGGCACAGCTCCACCAGCTTCATCGTGTCTTCCGGATCGTTACAGGTAATTACGATGGACTCTGCCGCTTCCGCCCCCGCCGATCGCAGCAGCTCGAGCTGGGTCGCGTCGCCGTAGTAAACCTTGTAGCCATATTTACGCATCAGGTTGACCGCGCTGATATCCCGTTCCAGTACCGTAATGCGCATTTTGTTCGCCATCAGCAAACGCCCGATAACCTGTCCGAAACGGCCAAAGCCCACCACAATCACCTGCGGCTTGTCGTCTTCCACCCACGGCGCTTCGTCTTCATCGTCCGTCGGGTTCAGGCGACGCGACAGCAGTTTATCCACCAGCTTCATCAGCAGCGGCGTGGTCATCATAGACAGCGTGACCGTCACCAGCAAAAGCGCCATCTGATCGTCTTTAAACAGCTTCTGGGAGGATGCGGTCGAGAACAGCACAAACGCGAACTCGCCTCCCTGGCTCAACACGCTGGCAAACTGCATGCGTTCCGAACTGCGCAGCCCGTAGATACGTGACATCACGTACAGCACCAGCATCTTCACCGCCACCAGGATGGCGACGCTCACGACCACCCACAGCAGATGGGTATAGAGCACACCGAGGTTAAGCGCCATCCCGACCGAAATAAAGAACAGGCCTAACAGCAGCCCTTTGAAGGGATCGATGGCAATTTCCAGCTCGTGACGATACTCGCTCTCCGCCAGCAGCACCCCGGCGATAAAGGTCCCGAGCGCCATCGACAGCCCCAGCGCGTCCATAAACAACGCCGATCCCAGCACCAGCAGCAGCGTCGCGGCGGTAAACACCTCGCGAACGCCAGACGCGGCAATAAAGCGGAACACGGGACGCAGCAGGAAACGACCGCCAATCAGCATGCCCGCGAAGGCCAACACCTTCATGGCGATTTTAGCCCAGTCGAAGTGATCGTCCCCGGAGCCCGCCAGCAGCGGCACCAGCGCCAGCGCCGGGATCACCGCCAAATCCTGGAACAGCAGCACCGAGAAACCCAGCTGACCGGCTTCGTTACGGTTCATCCCTTTATCGCGCATCAGCTGCAGCGCCATTGCCGTCGACGACATCGCAAGGCCGATTCCGCCTATCACCGCCGCTTGCCAGGAGAAATTCGTCAGCATTAACAGGCCACCCAGAATCGCGGCGCTGAACAACACCTGCGCGGCGCCCACGCCAAAGATAGAGCGTCGGAGCTGCCACAATTTCGAAGGATTCAGCTCCAGGCCGATGATGAACATCAGGAACACCACGCCCAGCTCGGAGAAATGGAGAATCTCATCGACATCGCTGATGAATCCCAGCCCCCAGGGGCCAATCGCGATCCCCGCCAGCAGATACCCCAGCACCGCGCCGATACCAATACGGGCTGCAAGCGGCACCGCAACGACGGCCGCAAATAAAAACAGCACCCCGGCGAGGAGTAAATTCGATCCTTCCATTAACGACCTCCTGCCGGAATGGGTGACGCCAGCCATTCACCATAGGCTCTGGCGTGGCTTGCCAGCTCTTTCGGATCCTGACGCCGCGCCCAGTAGACAATAATCGGGCTCATCCAGTGCATACGGCACATGGCCGCCGTCAGCTCGAATGGCCGCAGGATGTCGCTCATCGGATAACGGTTCAGCCCGTCGTGACGGTAAGCGCTTTCGGGTTCACCGGTCGTAATCACACTACGCCAGTACTTTCCCGCCAGCTGGTTGCCCCCCACCCCGCTGGAGAAGCCCCGGCTCAGCACGCGGTCCAGCCACTCTTTCAGCAGCGCCGGACAGCTATAGGTATAAAGCGGATGCTGGAACACAATCACGTCATGCTGACGCAGCAGTTCCTGCTCGTAAGGGATATCAATAAAGAAATCAGGATAGTGCGCGTAGAGATCGTGCACCGTTACGTTACTAAGCTGTGTGGCCGGCTTAAGCAGCACCCGGTTTGCCACCGAGTCCTGAGATTCCGGATGGGCATACAGCAGCAGCACTTTTGCTGTCTGAGACATCATTCCCCTCCCGGTCTTGTTTCTGTTTTTGTGTATCGTCGCTGTTTTGGGCTACCATGGCGGCCCGGTGCGGAAAATGGCCCACACCTTACATTATCATAATGACAAATTAACATAGTCGGAACATACGGCGCTTCTATGATTGTTTTCTCCTCGTTACAAATTCGTCGCGGCGTGCGCGTCCTGCTGGATAACGCCACTGCTACCATCAACCCGGGCCAAAAAGTGGGTCTGGTCGGTAAAAACGGCTGCGGTAAGTCCACCCTGCTGGCGCTGCTGAAAAACGAGATTAGCGCGGATGGCGGTAACTTTACCTTCCCGGGAAACTGGCAGCTCGCCTGGGTAAACCAGGAGACGCCGGCGCTGAGCGAACCGGCACTCGACTATGTTATCGACGGCGACCGTGAATACCGCAAGCTCGAAGCGGAACTTCATGCTGCTAACGAGCGCAACGACGGCCACGCCATTGCCACCGTTCACGGCAAGCTGGACGCCATCGACGCGTGGACCATTCGCTCCCGCGCCTCCAGCCTGCTGCACGGCCTGGGCTTCAGCAACGAACAGCTTGAACGCCCGGTCAGCGACTTCTCCGGCGGCTGGCGTATGCGTCTTAACCTGGCGCAGGCGCTGATCTGCCGCTCTGACCTGCTGTTGCTTGACGAACCGACCAACCACCTCGATCTCGATGCGGTTATTTGGCTGGAGAAGTGGCTCAAGAGCTATCAGGGCACTCTGATTCTGATCTCCCACGACCGCGACTTCCTTGACCCGGTAGTGGATAAAATCATTCATATCGAACAGCAAACGATGTTCGAGTACACCGGCAACTACAGCTCCTTCGAGCGCCAGCGCGCGACGCGTCTCGCCCAGCAGCAGTCCATGTACGAAAGCCAGCAGCAGCGCGTGGCGCACCTGCAGAGCTTTGTGGATCGCTTTAAGGCCAAAGCCTCAAAAGCCAAGCAGGCCCAGAGCCGCATCAAGATGCTGGAACGTATGGAGATGATCGCCCCGGCGCACGTGGATAACCCGTTCCACTTCAGCTTCCGCGAGCCGGAAAGCCTGCCTAACCCACTGCTGAAGATGGAGAAAGTCAGCGCGGGCTATGCCGACCGCATTATTCTCGATTCCATCAAGCTCAACCTGGTGCCGGGTTCACGCATTGGCCTGCTGGGGCGTAACGGCGCCGGTAAATCGACGCTGATCAAACTGCTGGCGGGCGAGCTTAACCCGGTCAGCGGCGAAATCGGCCTCGCGAAGGGCATCAAGCTGGGTTACTTCGCCCAGCATCAGCTGGAATTTTTACGCGCGGATGAATCGCCGATTCAGCACCTCGCGCGTCTGGCGCCGCAGGAGATGGAGCAGAAGCTGCGCGACTATCTCGGCGGCTTTGGCTTCCAGGGCGATAAGGTGACTGAAAACACCGAGCGCTTCTCCGGCGGCGAAAAGGCCCGCCTGGTGCTGGCGCTGATCGTCTGGCAGCGCCCGAACCTGCTGCTGCTCGATGAACCGACCAACCACCTGGATCTCGACATGCGCCAGGCGCTGACCGAAGCGCTGATCGAGTTCGAAGGCGCGCTGGTGGTGGTTTCGCACGACCGTCACCTGATCCGCTCCACCACGGACGATCTCTATTTAGTGCACGGCGGCAAAGTTGAACCGTTCGACGGCGATCTGGAAGACTACCAGCAGTGGCTGACGGACGTGCAGAAGCAGGAAAACCAGCCGGAAGAGTCAGCGAAAGACAACGCCAACAGCGCGCAGGCGCGTAAAGACCAGAAGCGTCGTGAAGCGGAGCTTCGCACCCAGACGCAGCCGCTGCGTAAAGAGATTACCCGTCTCGAAAAAGAGATGGAAAAACTCAACGCCACGCTGGCTGTCGTTGAAGAGAAGCTTGGCGATAGCGGCCTGTATGACCAGAGCCGCAAAGCGGAGCTGACCGACTGCCTGCAAACCCAGGCGAAGACCAAATCCAGTCTCGAAGAGTGCGAGATGGCGTGGCTCGACGCGCAGGAACAGCTGGAAGCGATGCTGCAGGCTGACTGACCTGTTTACCCCGTTTGAAGAACAGAATCCGTACCGGGTTCGGAAATCCAGCTTAAACGGGGTACAATTCGGAAAGTCTCGTAAATTTCCGACAAGAATCAGCATCGCGCTTATGACCCAAATCATTCCATCAGACTTCGACATTGCGGCCGAAGACAGCACTGAGTTCGTGCCTATGCGCGGCGTGGCCAATCCCCATTTGCAGACCATGCTGCCGCGACTGATCCGCCGCAAGGTTCAGTTCACCCCGCACTGGCAACGGCTTGACCTGCCAGACGGTGATTTTCTGGATCTCGCCTGGAGCGAAGCGCCTGAACAGGCTCGCCATAAGCCGCGTCTGGTGGTTTTCCACGGTCTGGAAGGCAGCCTGCACAGCCCGTATGCGCATGGGCTAATTGAGGCGGCAAAAGCGCGCGGCTGGCTCGGCGTGGTGATGCATTTTCGCGGCTGCAGCGGCGAACCGAATCGTCAGAAACGCATTTATCACTCGGGTGAAACCGAAGACGGGACGTGGTTTTTACACTGGCTGCGGGAAAATTATGGCACCGTGCCAACGGCCGCCGTGGGCTACTCGCTGGGCGGCAATATGCTGGCCTGTCTGCTGGCCAAAGAGGGCGAAAGCGTCCCGCTGGATGCCGCCGTCATTGTCTCCGCGCCGTTTATGCTCGAGCAGTGCAGCTACCACATGGATAAGGGCTTTTCCCGCGTCTATCAGCGCTACCTGCTCAACCTTTTGAAGGCCAACGCGGCGCGTAAGCTGAAGGCCTACCCGGATACCCTGCCGGTCAGCCTGCGCCAGCTGAAAAAGGTGCGCCGCATTCGCGAATTCGACGACCTGATCACCGCGAAAATCCACGGCTTCGCCGATGCGATTGACTATTATCGTCAGTGCAGCGCCATGCCGCTGCTCAGCAAGATCACGCAGCCGACGCTGATTATTCATGCCAAAGATGACCCGTTTATGGATCATCACTCGATCCCCGCTCAGGAATTCCTGCCCGACAACGTTCACTATCAGTTGACCGAGCACGGCGGCCACGTCGGGTTTATCGGCGGCACGCTGCGCCGCCCGAAAATGTGGCTTGAGGCGCGTATTCCTGACTGGCTGACCCCTTATCTGGACGGTGCAAAATGATTATTCCCTGGCAGGATCTGGCTCCCGAAACGCTCGATAATCTGATTGAAAGCTTTGTATTACGCGAAGGCACCGATTATGGTGAACAGGAACGCTCGCTTGAGCAAAAGGTCAACGATGTTAAGCGCCAGCTGAAAAGCGGCGACGTGGTGCTGGTGTGGTCAGAACTGCATGAGACGGTCAATATCATGCCCCGCAACGCGTTTCACGGCTGATCTTCCACCCTTTTCAGTCAGGGAGTTGCTATGTCTGCCAGACATCCGGTTATTGCCGTTACGGGGTCGAGTGGTGCGGGAACCACCACCACCAGCCTCGCATTTCGCAAGATTTTCGCCCAGCTGAATCTCCGTGCGGCGGAGGTCGAAGGCGACAGCTTTCACCGCTACACGCGTCCGGAGATGGACATGGCCATTCGTAAGGCGCGCGATTCGGGTAAACACATCAGCTACTTCGGCCCGGAAGCCAATGACTTCGGCCTGCTGGAACAAACCTTTATAGAGTACGGCAAGAGCGGCAAAGGGCAGTCCCGCAAGTATCTGCACACCTATGATGAAGCCGTACCCTGGAATCAGGTGCCGGGCACCTTTACCCCCTGGCAGCCGCTGCCGGAACCCACCGACGTCCTGTTTTACGAAGGATTGCACGGCGGCGTGGTCACCCCTCAACACGACGTGGCGCGCCACGTGGATCTGCTGGTCGGCGTGGTCCCTATCGTTAACCTGGAGTGGATCCAGAAGCTGACGCGTGACATGAGCGAGCGTGGCCATTCTCGCGAAGCGGTGATGGACTCGGTGGTGCGCTCCATGGAGGATTACATTAACTTCCTGACGCCGCAGTTCTCCCGCACCCATATCAACTTCCAGCGCGTGCCGACGGTGGACACCTCCAACCCGTTTGCCGCTAAAAGCATCCCGTCGTTGGATGAGAGCTTTGTGGTGATCCATTTCCGCAATCTCGAAGGCATTGACTATCCCTGGCTGCTGGCGATGCTGCAGGGCTCGTTTATTTCGCACATGAATACGTTAGTGGTGCCGGGCGGGAAAATGGGGCTGGCGATGGAACTCATCATGACGCCGCTGGTGGAGCGGCTGATGGAAGGGAAGCAGATCGCGTGAGCATGTTCCCTCTCCCAGTGGGAGAGGGTTAGGGTGAGGGCATCAACACGCACGATGCCCCATCAATCACGCCTCGATCACTTCATACGAATGCGTGATTTTTACCGCTTTCTCCAGCATTAACGCCACAGAGCAGTACTTCTCCGCAGACAGGTCCACCGCACGTGAGACCGCCGCGTCTTTCAGTTCTTTACCGGTGACCACAAAGTGCAGGTTAATATGGGTGAACAGGCGTGGCGCCTCATCGCGACGCTCTGATGTGAGTTTAACCTCACAATCCGTCACGTCATGACGTCCTTTTTGCAGAATCGACACCACGTCAATGGCGCTGCAACCCCCTGCCGCCATCAGCACCATTTCCATTGGGCTTGGCGCTTTATCGCCGGAGTTACCGTCCATCAAAATCTGGTGTCCTGACGCGGACTCGCCCAGGAACGTTAAACCTTCAACCCATTTCACGCGCGCTTGCATATTCATTTACTCCAACGTTGCATTTTTGGTGACAGATTACGCGTGCGTTACATTTCTCGCAATGGAAGGCGACCTGCATCATGCTGAAGCGAGACACCAGGAGACACGCGGCGAAAGCTATGCTAAAACACTCAGGATGCTACAGTAATACATTGACGTTACACGTGTATGCAGAGGACATCAAACTTTACTGGCTGCGAAACGTTACGGTAGCCGACTTCCCAGGGTATGGGTAAGAATTCGATTGCAACCCCAGAGTCCGGATGCATCTGATGACTCTGGTGACAGCTTATAACAGAGGATAACAGCGCATGGTGCTTGGCAAACCGCAAACAGACCCGACTCTCGAATGGTTCTTGTCTCATTGCCACATTCATAAGTACCCATCGAAGAGCACGCTGATTCACCAGGGTGAAAAAGCGGAAACGTTGTATTACATCGTTAAAGGCTCGGTGGCAGTGCTGATCAAAGATGAAGAAGGGAAAGAGATGATCCTTTCTTATCTGAACCAGGGCGATTTCATCGGTGAACTGGGCCTGTTTGAAGAGGGCCAGGAACGTAGCGCCTGGGTTCGTGCAAAGACAGCATGTGAAGTGGCTGAAATTTCTTACAAGAAGTTCCGTCAGCTGATTCAGGTTAACCCTGACATCCTGATGCGTCTTTCTTCCCAGATGGCGCGCCGTCTGCAGGTCACGTCAGAGAAAGTGGGTAACCTCGCCTTCCTGGACGTTACCGGCCGTATCGCACAAACCCTGTTGAACCTGGCGAAACAGCCAGACGCTATGACCCACCCGGACGGCATGCAAATTAAAATTACCCGTCAGGAAATTGGTCAGATCGTCGGTTGCTCCCGTGAAACAGTGGGCCGTATCCTGAAAATGCTGGAAGATCAAAACCTGATCTCCGCCCACGGTAAAACCATCGTGGTCTACGGAACGCGTTAATTCCGCTTAAACGGCGTGCCATCGCAAGGTGTCACGCCGTTTTTGTCTCTACTCCCCATGTGGCGCAGGCTGATCTATCACCCGGAAGTTAACTACGCACTGCGGCAAACGCTGGTGTTGTGTCTTCCTGTGGCCATAGGCCTGATCCTCGGACATCTTCAGCAAGGCCTGCTGTTTTCCCTCGTGCCCGCCTGCTGCAACATCGCCGGTCTGGACACGCCGCATAAGCGCTTTTTCAAACGCCTGATTATCGGTGGCTGCCTGTTTGCCGGCTGTAGCCTCGCCGTGCAGCTTCTGCTTGCCCGGGATATCCCGCTGCCGCTGATCCTGACCGTGCTGGCGATGACGCTCGGCGTCACGGCGGAAATCAGTTCGCTGCACGCCCGCCTGCTTCCCGCCTCGCTGATTGCGGCCATTTTCCGCTGAGCCTCGCCGGGAACATGCCGGTGTGGGAGCCGCTGCTGATCTACGCCCTGGGGACATTGTGGTACGGGCTGTTTAACTGGTTTTGGTTCTGGCTGTGGCGCGAACAGCCGCTGCGTGAATCCCTGAGCCTGCTCTATGTACAGCTTGCGGATTACTGCGAAGCCAAATATACCCTGCTCACCCAGCATACCGATCCGGAAAAATCCTTACCGCCGCTGCTGACGCGCCAGCAGAAGGTGGTGGACCTGATAAGCCAGTGCTATCAGCAGCTGCATATGCTCGCCGCCAACAAGAACCACGAATACAAACGGCTGCTGCGCACCTTCCAGGTCGGGCTGGATCTGCAGGAGCACATCTCCGTAAGCCTTCATCACCCGCAGGAGGTGCAAAAGCTGGTCGAGCGCAGCCACGCCGAAGCGGTGATCCGCTGGAACGCACAAACCGTGTCCGCACGTCTGCGCGTGCTGGCCGATGATATTCTCTACCACCGCTACCCGACGCGCTTTAACATGGAAAAACAGCTGGGCGCGCTGGAGAAAATCGCCCGCCAGCATCCCGATAACCCGGTCGGCCAGTTTGCCGCCTGGCACTTCAGCCGCATCGCCCGCGTGTTGCGCACGCAGCGCCCGCTTTATCCCCGCGACCTGATGGCGGATAAGCAAAAACGGCTTCCGTTATTGCCCGCGCTCAAAAGCTATCTTTCCCTTAAATCGTCCGCCCTGCGCAACGCCGCCAGGATTAGCGTTATGCTCAGTACCGCCAGCCTGATGGGCATGGCGCTGCACCTGCCGAAACCGTACTGGATCTTAATGACCGTGCTGTTTGTCACCCAGAACGGCTACGGCGCCACGCGGGTGCGTATTCTGCACAGGGCTGGCGGAACGATGGCCGGGCTGATCATTGCGGGCGTAACGCTGCACTTCCACGTGCCGGAAGGCTATACCCTGGCAGGCATGCTGGCGATCACGCTGGTGAGCTACCTGATTATCCGCAAAAATTACGGCTGGGCGATGGTGGGCTTTACGGTGACGGCGGTATATACCCTGCAGCTGCTCACGCTCAATGGCGAACAGTTTATTATCGCTAGGCTGATTGATACCCTGATCGGCTGCCTGATTGCCTTTGGCGGAATGGTCTGGCTGTGGCCGCAGTGGCAGAGCGGGCTGCTGAGGCAGAACGCCCACGACGCGCTGGAAGCCGACCAGCAGGCTATTCGCCTGATCCTGAGCGACGACCCGCAGCCCTCCCCGCTGGCCTATCAGCGGATGAAGGTCAACCAGGCGCACAACGCCCTGTTTAACTCGCTCAACCAGGCGATGCAGGAGCCGGGCTTTAACTCGCACTATCTGGCAGACATGAAGCTCTGGGTGACGCACAGCCAGTTTATCGTCGAGCACATTAACGCCATGACCACGCTGGCGCGCGAGCACACGATGCTGACGCCGGATCTGGCGCAGCGCTATTTGCAGTCGTGTGAAATTGCGTTGCAGAGGTGTCAGCAACGTCTGGAGTATGACGCGCCGGGCGAGTCGGGCGACTCAAACATTCTGGAAGCGCCGGAGACGTTAACCCACGGGCCAATGAGCACGCTGGAGCAGCATTTGCAGCGCGTTCTGGGGCATCTGAACACCATGCACACCATTTCGTCGGTGGCATGGCGTCAGCGTCCGCATCACGGCATTTGGTTAACGCGTCGGTTAAAGCGAACCGAGTATTAGCCTTTAACGATCTTCGCGACCGCCGAGGCAAAGCGGGTTAACCCCTCTTCGATGTCTTTGTCTTCTACCACCAGCGACGGCGCAAAGCGCATCACGTCCGGCCCGGCATTGAGCACCATCACTCCTTCGTGCGCGGCGGCGTGCAGGAAGTCGCGCGCGCGACCTTTGTACTGCGGCTTCAGCTCGGCGCCAATCAACAGCCCCATCCCGCGGATTTCGCTGAACACATCGTACTGCTCATCAATCTTTTGCAGGTGTTTTACGAACAGCTCGCGCTTCGCGCTCACGGCGTTCAACACCTCCGGCGTGTTGATAATGTCGAATGCAGCGCCCGCCACGGCGGTCGCCAGCGGGTTACCGCCGTAGGTAGAGCCGTGAGAGCCGATGTGGAACGCGGAGGCGATCTCCTGCGTCGTCAGTACCGCACTCACCGGGAAACCACCGCCGAGCGCTTTGGCGCTGGTCAGGATGTCCGGCGTAACGCCGTAGTGCATATACGCGAACAGATCGCCGGTACGCCCCATCCCGCACTGCACTTCATCAAAGACCAGCAGCGCCTGATGTTCGTCGCACAGCGCGCGCAGCCCTTTCAGGAATTCCGGAGTTGCCGCGGTCACGCCGCCTTCGCCCTGGATCGGCTCGACCACCACCGCGCAGGTATGGTCGTCCATCACCGCTTTCACCGCATGCAGATCGTTAAACGGCACGTGGACAATATCGGCCGGCTTCGGGCCAAACCCGTCAGAATACTTTGGCTGGCCGCCAACGGAGACGGTAAAGAAAGAGCGTCCGTGGAAGGCATTGTGGAAGGCGATGATTTTGGTTTTGTACGGGCTGTGGCGCGTTGTTGCGTAGTAGCGCGCCAGCTTAAAAGCGGTTTCGTTGGCTTCGGTGCCGGAGTTCATAAACAGCACGCGCTCGGCAAAGGTCGCATCAATGATCTTGCGGCCCAGGCGCAGCGCCGGTTCGTTGGTGAACACGTTGCTGGTGTGCCACAGGGTTTCGCCCTGGGTTTTCAGCGCCTCAACCAGCGCGGGATGGCAATGACCCAGCGCCGTGACCGCAATACCGCCCGCGAAATCCACATACTCTTTACCCTGCTGATCCCATATGCGGCTGCCCTTTCCCTTCACCGGGATAAACTCAGCCGGTGCATAAATCGGCAGGATCACTTCATCAAATGTCGCGCGGGTAATTGCTGGTTGTTCAGTTGCCATGTCATGACCATCCATTTTTATGTCACAGTTATTGTGAAAATATAATCACAAAATATGCATAAAAAATCACAGCAAGGCAACAGATATTCAGCGATTGAGGAAATTTGCCAGCAGCGCGTGCCCCTGCTCGCTGAGGATGCTTTCCGGGTGGAACTGCACGCCTTCGAGGTCCCATTCGCGGTGGCGAATCCCCATGATCTCCTGCGTATCGCTCCAGGCGGTCACCTCAAAGCAGTCGGGCAGGGTCGACGGGTCAATCACCAGGGAATGGTAGCGCGTCACGGTTAGCGGATTATTGAGCCCCGTGAATACCCCGGTGCCGGCGTGGGTGACCGGAGAGATTTTACCGTGCATCACTTTCTCGGCGCGCACGATGGTGGCACCAAACGCCTGGGCAATCGCCTGATGGCCCAGACAGACGCCCAGGATCGGCAGCTTGCCGGCATAGTACTGGATAGCATCCAGAGAAATACCCGATTCCGACGGCGTACACGGCCCAGGAGAAATCACGATTTTCTGCAGAGCCAGCGTCCCGATATCGGCCAGTCCGACCTCGTCGTTACGGCGGACAACCACCTCTGCACCCAGTTCACAAAAATACTGGTAAAGGTTCCAGGTGAAGGAATCGTAGTTATCAATCAGCAGAATCATGGCGGCTCCCGAAAAAAATGCCGCCCTATTCTACTCAGATTCCCGCGCTTCGCTCACTACTTTGGCAAAGATAGCGTTTAGCGCGGTTAAATCTCCCGTTGCGCCGCTTCGGTTAGCCGCCACCCACTGGTCGGGATCGATATCGCGCCAGTCCAGCGAGTAGCCCGCGTGGAGCGCCAGCTGCTCAAAGAAAACGCGTTGGGCAATACCGTTGCCGCGCATAAACGGATGTAGCATGTTGATTTCGCAGTAATAGTGGCTAACCCGGTCAACAAACGCCGCTTTCTCAAGACCCACGAGATACTTTTCGCTTTCCAGCGCCGCCATCAGCTCGTTACCCATCTTCTCGATGTATTCGAAATGGCAGAAAGGAATGTCACCCTTAAAAATATCGTCAGTGCGGAACTCACCTGCCCGCTTCATCTCGCTGCGGTACAAATGACGATGAATAAGGCACAGATGGGGCAACCCGGGCGCGGAAGGCCCAAGCTCCAGCGTCTCAATATGGGGCTCTGAGGGACCATTACCTTTTTCAAGGAGACAACTGGCCTGTAAATTGACGTTACGCTGCTGTTCCCAGAGACGGGATTTTTGCTTGTCGGTGAGCTTTTTCACTTAACGCCTCCCTGAATAGTCCGTTTGCCACAAGTATAAGCAGCAAAACGCGCTTTCGCAGGGAGGGTTACAGAATGCGGGCAGGAGAAGCCCGCGTTCAGAAGAATTACGGCAGAACTTTTGCGGAGAGGATAACCACCGGTTTTGACGGCACATTCTGATAGGGACCGACGTCGTGAGTAGGCACCTGAGAAATCTTGTCGGCCACGTCCATCCCTTTCACGATTTTACCGAAAACGGCATAGCCAAAGTCGCGCTGACCGTGGTCGAGGAAGGCGTTATCCGCCACGTTCAGGAAGAACTGGCTGGTCGCGCTGTCTTTGTCTGCGGTACGCGCCATGGAGATGGTGCCGCGTTTGTTCAGCAGGCCGTTGTCCGCTTCGTTTTTGATTGGCGGATTAGGCTGTTTCTGCTGCATTTGCTCGTTGAAGCCGCCGCCCTGCACCATAAAGCCTGGGATCACGCGGTGGAAGGTGGTGTTGTTATAGAAACCACTGTTCACGTAGTCGAGGAAGTTTTTCACAGAAACCGGAGCTTTCTGGCTATTCAGTTCCAGCTCAATGTTCCCGGCGGAGGTGGTCAGCAGAACGTGAGGGTCCCCTTTGGCTGCCAGCGCAGCAGGGGAAACGGCAGAAAGAGCAAACACAGCTGCGACAGCCGCCAGTGTTGATTTGAGCATGAGAATTCCTTAACAAAGCGCAGTATAAAAAGCGAATGGCTTGATTCTAAAGAGCAGTATGAACGGAGACCAGCCTTTTACCTAATTTTACGAAATTGAAACAGTTGTAACCGCGCAAACGGTTGGCTTTGGCGCCATTTTGTGTGATCGAGATCACACAAAAACATGCAATGAAGTTCTAATTTCTCTTAAAAGATATGAATAGATCACTTTAATGTCTAAAATCTGCCCGCTCTCAGCGCCCTCCTGGGCGCTTTTCTTTTTCTGAACAGGCCAGACATGACTAACAGCAATCGCATCAAGCTCACATGGATCAGCTTCTTCTCCTACGCTCTGACCGGCGCGTTGGTGATCGTCACCGGGATGGTGATGGGGAATATCGCAGACTACTTCCAGCTGCCCGTTTCCAGTATGAGTAACACCTTCACCTTCCTCAACGCGGGGATCCTGATCTCTATCTTCCTGAATGCCTGGCTGATGGAAATCGTCCCGCTGAAAACCCAGCTGCGTTTTGGCTTTGTGCTGATGGTCGCCGCCGTGGCGGGCCTGATGCTGAGCCACAGCATCGCCCTGTTCTCCGCCGCCATGTTCGTGCTCGGTCTGGTGAGCGGGATCACCATGTCGATCGGTACGTTCCTCATTACCCACATGTATGAAGGCCGCCAGCGCGGCGCACGCCTGCTGTTTACCGACTCTTTCTTCAGCATGGCCGGAATGATTTTCCCGATGGTCGCGGCCGTTCTGCTGGCGCGCAGCATCGAGTGGTACTGGGTCTATGCCTGCATCGGCCTGGTCTACGTGGCGATCTTTATTCTGACCTTCGGCTGTGAGTTCCCGGTGCTGGGCAAGAAAGCGCAAACCACCGCCGAGCCCGTTGTGAAAGAAAAATGGGGCATCGGCGTGCTGTTCCTCTCCGTTGCCGCCCTGTGCTACATCCTGGGCCAGCTGGGCTTTATCTCCTGGGTACCGGAGTACGCCAAAGGTCTGGGCATGAGCCTGAACGACGCGGGTAAACTGGTGAGCGATTTCTGGATGTCTTACATGTTCGGCATGTGGGCGTTTAGCTTCATCCTGCGCTTCTTCGACCTGCAGCGCATTCTGACCGTGCTGGCCGGGCTGGCGACCGTGCTGATGTACCTGTTCATCAACGGTTCACCGGAGCATATGCCGTGGTTCATTCTGACCCTGGGCTTCTTCTCCAGCGCCATTTATACCTCGATCATCACCCTGGGCTCTCTACAGACCAAAGTGGCCTCGCCGAAGCTGGTTAACTTCGTCCTGACCTGCGGCACCATCGGCACCATGCTGACCTTCGTGGTCACCGGCCCGATCGTGGCCCACAGCGGCCCGCTGGCGGCGCTGCACACCGCCAACGGTCTGTATGCCGTGGTGTTCATCATGTGCTTCATCCTGGGCTTCGTGACCCGCCACCGCCAGCACAACGCGGCAGCATCTCACTAACCCCTACGCCCCTTTGCGCTCGGCAGAGGGGCTGTTTCTGGCAAAGCTTACCTCTTCTCCCCCGACGTCCGTCTGGATCCACGTCTGCGCCAGCTGCGTCGTGGCGATCACCCGTCCCTGACGAATCGACCAGCGCACCGGCACCTGGCAGCGCACCGCTTCAAACCCGCTCTCGGCAGGCAGAATAATCAGGTTCGCCGGGTTACCTGTCTTAATGCCGTAATCGCTCAGGCCGAAGGTACGGGCGCTGTTATGGGTGATGAGATTCAGGCCGCTGTCGATTTGCGGATAGCCCATCATCTGACAGACGTGCAGCCCCATATGCAGCACCTGCAGCATGTTGCCGGTGCCGAGCGGGTACCACGGGTCGAAGACGTCGTCATGACCGAAGCAGACGTTAATGCCCGCTTCCTGTAACTCTTTCACCCGGGTGATGCCGCGGCGCTTCGGATAGTCATCAAAGCGCCCCTGCAGATGAATATTGACCAGCGGGTTAGCGACGAAGTTAATTCCCGACATTTTCAGCAGACGGAACAGCCGCGAGGTGTAAGCGCCGTTGTAGGAGTGCATGGCGGTGGTGTGGCTGGCCGTCACGCGCGGGCCGATGCCGGCCTCATAGGCCAGCGCTGCCACCGTCTCGACAAACCGCGACTGCTCGTCGTCGATTTCATCGCAGTGGATATCCAGCGGACGGTCATACTTCTTCGCCAGTTCAAAAGCGATATGCAGCGACTGTACGCCATACTCGCGGGTGAACTCGAAGTGCGGGATCGCCCCCACCACGTCGGCCCCCAGCTTTAACGCCTCTTCCAGCAGCGCCGCGCCGTTCGGGTAAGAGAGAATACCTTCCTGCGGAAACGCGACGATTTGCAGCGTTACCCACGGGGCAACCTCCTGCTTCACCTCCAACATCGCCTTCAGGGCGGTGAGCGTCGGGTCAGAGACATCCACATGGGTGCGGACAAACTGGATGCCGTTGGCAATTTGCCACTTCAGCGTTTTCCAGGTGCGCGCTTTAACATCCTCATGGCTGAGTAACGCCTTGCGCTCCGCCCAGCGCTCAATGCCCTCAAACAGCGTGCCGGACTGGTTCCAGTTCGGCTCACCCGCGGTCTGGGTCGTATCAAGATGGATATGCGGCTCAATGAACGGCGGGATCGCAAGCCCGCCGCGCGCGTTCAACACTTCATAACTTTCGGCGTGGGTGTCGTCCATCGGGGTGATGTCACCAAATCGCCCGTTCTCAATGGCTAGCTGCCACAGCCCTTCCTGACCCGGTAAACGAACATTCTGAACAAGCCATAACGGTGCTGTAGACATACCCTTCCCCTAAAAAATGCCGCTGATATTCAGACGTATCGATTTTGGCAAAACTGCCCCTGATTTGTACACAAATTCAACGAGCGCGAAAAGCCTGCGATTTCCGCTACTTATAAAAATCCTGACAAATCAGTCATATACCACCTAAGGAGTAGGCGAAGACGTATTTGATTTGCATCAATAAGCGCCCCTGCTGAATCGTTAAGGTAGGCAATAATAGAAAAGAAATCGAGGCAATAATGAGCAAAATCAGACTCGCTATCATCGGTAACGGCATGGTCGGCCACCGCTTTATTGAGGATCTTCTCGATAAGGCCGATGCTGAGCAGTTCGATATTACCGTGTTCTGTGAAGAACCCCGCAAGGCGTACGACCGTGTGCACCTGTCTTCCTACTTCTCCCATCATACCGCCGAAGAGCTCTCTCTGGTGCGCGAAGGTTTCTACGAGAAGCATGGCGTAAAAGTGCTGGTGGGCGAACGCGCTATCACCATCAATCGTCAGGAAAAAGTGATCCACTCCAGCGCCGGGCGTACGGTTTTTTACGACAAGCTGATCATGGCGACGGGCTCCTATCCGTGGATCCCGCCGATCAAAGGCTCGGAAACTCAGGATTGCTTCGTCTACCGTACCATTGAAGACCTCAACGCCATCGAATCCTGCGCCCGTCGCAGCCGTCGCGGCGCAGTAGTCGGCGGCGGTCTGCTGGGTCTGGAAGCGGCAGGCGCGCTGAAAAACCTCGGCGTTGAAACCCACGTCATCGAATTTGCCCCGATGCTGATGGCCGAACAGCTCGACCACATGGGCGGTGACCAGCTGCGTCGTAAAATCGAAAGCATGGGCGTGAAGGTTCACACCAGCAAGAACACCAAAGAGATCGTTCAGGAAGGGACTGAAGCGCGTAAAACCATGCGCTTTGCCGACGGCAGCGAGCTGGAAGTGGACTTCATCGTCTTCTCCACCGGTATTCGTCCGCGCGACAAGCTGGCGACCCAGTGCGGTCTGGCCGTGGCGCAGCGCGGCGGGATCATGATCAACGACACCTGCCAGACCTCCGATCCGGATATCTACGCGATTGGCGAATGCGCCAGCTGGAATAACCGCGTCTACGGTCTGGTGGCGCCGGGCTACAAAATGGCGCAGGTCGCCGTGGACCATATCCTCGGCAGCGAAAACGCGTTTACCGGTGCAGACATGAGCGCCAAGCTGAAGCTGCTGGGCGTGGACGTGGGAGGCATTGGCGATGCGCATGGCCGCACCCCGAATTCCCGCAGCTATGTCTATCTCGACGAAAGCAAAGAAGTCTACAAACGCCTCATCGTTAGCCAGGACAACAAAACTCTGCTCGGTGCGGTGCTGGTGGGCGACACCAGCGACTTCGGCAACCTGCTGCAGCTGGTGCTGAACGCCATAGAGCTGCCGGAAAACCCGGACGCGCTGATCCTCCCGGCGCACGCGTCCAGCGGCAAGCCGTCTATCGGCGTGGATAAACTGCCGGACAGCGCGCAAATTTGCTCCTGCTTCGACGTCACCAAAGGCATGCTGATCTCCGCCATCAACAAAGGCTGCCACACCGTGGCGGCGCTGAAAACGGAAACCAAAGCCGGTACCGGCTGCGGCGGCTGTATTCCGCTGGTCACTCAGGTGCTGAACGCCGAGCTGGCAAAACAGGGCATCGAAGTGAACAACAACCTGTGCGAGCACTTCGCGTATTCTCGCCAGGAGCTGTACCACCTGATCCGCGTGGAGGGCATTAAGTCCTTTGACGAGCTGCTGGCGAAGCACGGTCAGGGCTACGGCTGCGAAGTGTGTAAACCGACCGTCGGCTCCCTGCTGGCCTCCTGCTGGAACGAGTACGTGCTCAAGCCCGAGCATACGCCGCTGCAGGACACCAACGATAACTTCCTGGCGAACATCCAGAAAGACGGTACCTACTCCGTGATCCCGCGTTCCGCTGGGGGCGAAATCACGCCGGAAGGGCTGGTGGCCGTGGGCCGTATTGCGCGTGAATTTAACCTGTACACAAAAATCACCGGCTCCCAGCGTATCGGCCTGTTTGGCGCGCAGAAAGACGATCTGCCGGAAATCTGGCGTCAGCTGATTGAAGCCGGCTTCGAAACCGGTCACGCGTATGCCAAAGCGCTGCGCATGGCGAAAACCTGCGTGGGCAGCACCTGGTGCCGCTACGGCGTGGGCGACAGCGTGGGCTTCGGCGTGGAGCTGGAAAACCGCTACAAAGGCATCCGCACCCCGCACAAAATGAAGTTTGGCGTCTCCGGCTGTACCCGCGAATGTGCGGAAGCGCAGGGTAAAGACGTGGGTATCATCGCCACCGAGAAAGGCTGGAACCTGTACGTCTGCGGCAACGGCGGGATGAAGCCACGCCACGCGGACCTGCTGGCGGCGGATCTCGATCGCGATACGCTGATTCAGTATCTCGACCGCTTCATGATGTTCTATATCCGCACCGCCGATAAGCTGACCCGTACCGCCTCCTGGCTCGATAATCTGGAAGGCGGCATCGATTACCTGAAATCGGTGATCATCAACGACAAGCTGGGTCTGAACGAACATCTGGAAGCGGAGATGGCGCGCCTGCGCGAGGCGGTGATCTGCGAGTGGACTGAAACCGTCAACACCCCGGCGGCGCAGACGCGCTTCAAACACTTCATCAACAGCGCCCAGCGCGACCCGAACGTACAGGTTGTGCCGGAGCGTGAACAGCATCGTCCGGCGACACCGTATGAACGAATTCCGGTCACGCTGGTGGAGGAAAACGCATGAGCCAGTGGATAAACATTTGCGATATTAACGACATCATCCCGGCCACCGGCGTATGCGCGCTGCTGGGAAGCGAGCAGGTTGCGATTTTCCGCCCTCGCCACGATGAACAGGTTTTTGCCATCAGCAATATCGACCCGTTCTTCGAGGCCAGCGTGCTCTCCCGCGGACTGATTGCCGAGCATCAGGGCGAACTGTGGGTCGCCAGCCCGCTGAAAAAGCAGCGTTTCCGCTTAAGCGACGGATACTGCATGGAAGATGAGAGTCATTCAGTGAAGCACTATGATGTCCGCGTGAAGGACGGCAAGGTGCAGCTGAAAGGCTAATCCTCCGCCTTTTCAATACGAAAAGCTTATGACCCCTTATGGGTAACGGCAGGAAAAACCGTATGTTTTGTACGATTCCTGCTGTTATCCTGACGTCAATTCTTACCCCCTCCATGAAAGCTGCGAGGTAACGTCGTGGATCACCTGCCGATTTTCTGTCAATTACGCAACCGCGACTGCCTGCTCGTGGGCGGCGGCGACGTGGCTGAACGCAAATCGCGCCTGCTGTTAGAGGCTGGCGCCCGGCTCACCGTCAACGCCCTCACCTTCGCCCCACAGTTTGAGGTCTGGGCCCAGGAAGGGATGCTCACGCTGGAACAGGGTGAGTTTAATGAATCTCTGCTCGATACCTGCTGGCTGACGATTGCCGCGACGGATGATGATGAAGTGAACCAGCGCGTCAGCGACGCCTGCGAAGTGCGCCGAATCTTCTGCAACGTGGTGGATGCGCCGAAAGAGGCCAGCTTTATCATGCCGTCGATTATCGACCGCTCGCCGCTGATGATTGCGGTATCGTCCGGCGGACGCTCGCCGGTTCTCGCCCGCCTGCTGCGGGAAAAGCTGGAGGCCGTGCTGCCGCAGCACCTTGGTCAGATTGCCCATTACGCCGGGCAGCTCCGCTCCCGCGTGAAGCAAACCTTCTCGACCGTTGGCGAGCGCCGTCGCTTCTGGGAAAAATTCTTTGTGAACGACAGGCTGGCGCAGTCGCTGGCGAATCAGGACACCAAAGCCGTTGAAGAGACAACCGAACAGCTGCTGAGCGAGCCGCTGGACCATCGCGGCGAAGTGGTGCTGGTGGGCGCAGGCCCCGGCGATGCAGGCTTGCTGACGCTGAAAGGGCTACAGCAGATCCAGCAGGCCGATACCGTGGTTTACGATCGCCTGGTCTCCGATGACATCATGAACCTGGTACGCCGCGATGCCGACCGCGTCTTCGTGGGCAAACGGGCGGGCTATCACTGCGTGCCGCAGGAGGAGATTAACCAGATCCTGCTGCGCGAGGCGCAGAAAGGTAAGCGCGTAGTGCGCCTTAAGGGTGGCGATCCTTTTATCTTTGGTCGCGGCGGCGAGGAGCTGGAAACCCTGTGTGACGCGGGCATTCCGTTCTCCGTGGTGCCGGGCATTACGGCTGCATCCGGCTGCTCAGCTTACTCTGGCATTCCGCTGACCCACCGCGACTATGCCCAGAGCGTGCGTCTGGTAACGGGCCATCTGAAAACCGGCTGCGAGCTGGACTGGCATAACCTGGCCGCGGAAAAGCAGACGCTGGTCTTCTACATGGGGCTAAACCAGGCCGCTACGATTCAGGCGAAGCTGCTGGAGCACGGCATGGAGGCTGATATGCCGGTTGCGCTGGTGGAAAACGGTACGTCCATCAAGCAACGCGTGGTGGATGGCGTACTGACGCAGCTCGGTGAACTGGCGCAGCAGGTCGAAAGCCCGGCGCTGATTGTGGTGGGTCGCGTGGTTGAGCTGCGCGAGAAGCTGAACTGGTTCTCAAATCACTAACGCATATTCTTCCTTTGCGGAGTAGTCCTTATGTGGACTACTCCCCTCTTACCGCTGTCGATAACATACCGCCCCGAAGTGGAATTTCTCCCTTTATTCCCTTGAGTTACATCCAACTTTCGTTTTTAAGACAAGGAATGCGTATGTTCAAACTGGCAAAAGCCGCCGTTCTGGTTGGCCTGTTATCGACTCTGACTGCCTGCACCGGTCATGTACAGAACACCAAAAATAATTGCAGCTACGATTACCTGCTGCACCCGGCGATCTCCATTTCGAAGATCATCGGCGGTTGCGGCCCGGCGGCGCAGCAGTAAGCGATTTTCAGGCGTAAAAAAACCGGGATTTCCCGGTTTTTTAGTTTAGGGAAGTGCGGTCTGATGCCTTCACCCTGACCCTCTCCCACAGGCAGAGGGAACAAACCCTAAAAACGGTAACGTGGTTACCGTTTTGCTTTTACCTACGGTTTACCCACAAACCCAATCGCTTCGTACACCGCTTTCAGGGTTTCGGACGCACGCGCGCTGGCTTTTTCCGCGCCGTCTTTCATCACCTTCTGCAGGAAAGCTTCGTCGTTACGGTAGCGGTGATAACGCTCCTGCAGCTCGGTCAGCATACCGGAAACGGCGTCTGCCACTTCACCTTTCAGGTGGCCGTACATCTTGCCTTCGAAGTGTTTTTCCAGTTCAGGAATGCTCTGGCCAGTCACGCCGGAGAGGATATCCAGCAGGTTGGAAACGCCCGCTTTGTTCTGCACGTCGTAGCGCACCACAGGCGGCTCGTCAGAGTCGGTGACCGCGCGCTTGAGCTTTTTGACGACGGATTTCGGATCTTCCAGCAGGCCGATAACGTTGTTGCGGTTATCGTCAGACTTGGACATCTTCTTGGTCGGCTCCAGCAGCGACATCACGCGCGCGCCGGACTTCGGAATAAACGGCTCTGGCACTTTGAACACATCGCCGTAAATCGCGTTAAAGCGCTGGGCGATATCGCGGCTCAGCTCCAGATGCTGCTTCTGGTCTTCACCCACCGGCACCTGGTTGGTTTGATACAGCAGGATGTCTGCCGCCATCAGCACCGGATAGTCGAACAGACCGGCATTGATGTTTTCAGAGTAGCGTGCGGATTTATCCTTGAACTGCGTCATGCGGCTCAGCTCGCCGAAATAGGTGTAGCAGTTCAGCGCCCAGCCCAGCTGCGCGTGCTCCGGCACGTGAGACTGAACGAAAATGGTGCTCTTCTCAGGATCGATGCCGCAGGCCAGGTACAGCGCCAGCGTATCCAGGGTGGCTTTACGCAGCTTCTCAGGATCCTGACGCGCGGTAATCGCGTGGAGATCGACGATGCAGTAAATGCAATGGTACTCATCCTGCATGCTGACCCACTGACGTAACGCACCCATGTAGTTACCAATGGTCAATTCACCTGAAGGCTGTGCGCCACTAAAAACGATGGGCTTAGTCATTATTCAATTCCTGATGTTCACTGTGCGAAAGCCCGAGTGCGGGCAACAAATCTTTGAAGTGGTCGAAGACCACATCCGGCTCACTTAGCGTGATGGCTTCACCGTAGTTGTAGCCATAGGTTAATCCGACGGAAGGACACCCTGCCGCTCGGGCAGCCAGAATATCATTGCGCGAATCCCCAACAAAGAGCAGCTCCGCAGGGGTTAAAGATAATTTTCCTGCCACCAGCAACAGCGGTTCCGGATGCGGCTTTTTGTTCTGCACGTCGTCGCCGCCCACAATCACGGAGAAATACTTAGCGATATCCAGCGCTTCCAGCAGAGGCGCAACAAACGGCGTCGGTTTGTTGGTCACCAGCCCCAGCGGAATGCCCTTCACGTGCAGCGCGCTCAGCGTTTCCTGAACGTCCGGGAACAGGAAGCTGCCCTCCTCGACGGTCTCTTCGTAGAAACGATCGAACAGTTTGCGCAGAATCCGCAGCTGCTCATCCTTAGGGATGTCAGCGTGGTCAACGCTCGGTTTACCCTGCGCGGAACGCTGCGACGCGCGCTCCTGACGCGCCCACGTCAACGCGCGCTCCATCAAAACATCGGCACCGTTGCCAATCCACGTTACCACGCGCTCTTCCCCCGCAACGGGGAGTTCAAGGGCGTACAGCGCCTGGTCTACGGCGCTCGTTAAGCCCGGCGCGCTGTCGACCAGCGTGCCGTCGAGGTCAAATGCGATACCCCGAATTGCCTGCAATTTATCCATGACTTACCTTCGCCAGCTCGCGGCGCATTTCATCAATGACTTTTTTGTAATCCGGTTGGTCGAAAATGGCTGAACCGGCAACAAACATATCCGCACCGGCTGCCGCAATTTCACCAATGTTATTCACTTTCACACCGCCGTCCACTTCCAGACGAATATCGTAGCCTGACTCGTCAATACGACGGCGCACCTCACGCAGCTTATCCAGCGTGTGGGGGATAAACGACTGACCGCCAAAGCCCGGGTTAACGGACATCAGCAGAATCACATCCAGCTTGTCCATGACATAGTCGAGATAGCTCAGCGGCGTGGCCGGATTAAACACCAGGCCCGCCTTGCAGCCGTTCTCTTTGATCAGCTGCAGCGTGCGGTCCACGTGTTCAGAGGCTTCCGGATGGAAAGTGATGATGCTGGCACCCACTGCGGCGAAATCAGGCACGATGCGATCGACAGGCTTCACCATCAGGTGAACGTCGATCGGCGCGGTAATGCCATAGTTGCGTAATGCCTTGAGCACCATTGGGCCAATGGTCAGGTTAGGGACGTAGTGGTTGTCCATCACGTCGAAATGGACCACATCTGCGCCAGCCGCGAGAGCTTTGGCGGTGTCTTCACCCAGGCGGGCAAAATCGGCCGACAGAATTGAGGGAGCAATCAAAAACTGTTTCATCCGCTTCTCCTTGAAATGTGTTTACCGGCGGGCAAAACGGCTCAGGGGCGATAAAGAGCCAGAAGTTCGTCCACCTTTTTACGTGTGCCGCCGTTGCTGCTAATGCTACGCCGCACTTTGACCTGAAAATGCTTCGCGGCTTTGTACCATTCGCGCGTATCAGGCGTGTCGTGATTCGAAATTAACACCGGAATTCTTTTGCTGACCAGCTTTTCCGCCATCTCCGCCAGACGGGCCTGTTCGGCCGGGCTGAAGCTGTTGGTGTGATAAGCGGTGAAATTCGCCGTTGCAGACAGTGGCGCGTAAGGCGGGTCACAGTAAACCACCGAGTTTACGCCTGCCAGTTCCATACACTCTTCATATGAGAGGCAATGAAACTCTGCGTTCTGCGCTTTTTCGGCAAAGTGATACAGCTCGTCCTGCGGGAAATACGGACGCTTATAGCGACCAAACGGCACGTTAAATTCCCCGCGCAGGTTATAGCGGCACAGGCCGTTGTAACCATGACGGTTGAGATAGAGGAACAGCAACGCTCTGCGGAACGGATCCTGGCTCTGATTAAACTCAGTGCGGAACTGGTAGTAAACGTCCGGGTGATTATTCTCCGGCGTAAACAGTTTGCGCGCCTCTGCGACATACTCTTCGGTACGCAGCTTAACAATGTTATAGAGGCTGATAAGGTCGTTGTTGATATCTGCCAGGATATAACGAGAAAAATCGGTGTTGAGGAACACCGATCCCGCACCTACGAAAGGCTCGATTAGACACTCGCCTTTTGGCAGGTGCTTTTTAATATCATCGAGCAGGGGGTATTTCCCCCCTGCCCATTTCAGAAAAGCGCGATTTTTTTTCATGCTGACTAACTGATTACACCTTCTCCGGCTGTGGAGAAAGCTCCGACAGCATCCTGCGCTTTAAACATTACTTCAGATCGGCCTGAACCTGATGAATCGGCTTCGCCCATGGGTTTTTCGCCTGAACATCAGCTGGCAGTGCCGCTACGGCACGTTTCGCTTCATCTTTGGACGAATAAACGCCGCTGACCAGCACATACCACGGCTGACCGTTGCGGGTCGTCTGATAAACAACGTAGTTTTTCAGATTTGATTTCTTCGCCCAACCGTTGAGGTTGTCATAGTTAGACGAACTGCTCAGCTGCAACGTGTAGTTGCTTGATGGCGCAGACTTCAGCGAGCCAACGTTACCTGCCGTTTTGCCTGCTGCGGCGCTGGAGGCTGCTGCCGTGGCTGCCGGAGCTGTTGCTGCAGGTGCAGCTGTGGTCGCCGTTGCTTTCGGCGCGGTCTGCGCGACTGGCGCTTTAGCAGGCTCGCTTACCGCAGCCGTTTCGGTGTGTTTCGGCTGTGCCGGTGCAGCTTTCACTTCAGGCGCTTTCACGACTGCCTGAGGTTTGGTTTCACGCTTAGGCTCAATCACCGCCTGCTTACGTTCAGGACGCGTCGCAGCTTGCGTCTGGCGCGGTTTGGTTTCCGTCGCAGCCGTTTGTGGCTGAGCGTTACCACCGCGAATCGGGGCAACGGTTGCCGGCTCAGTTGGCAGCGTAGAGTTAACCACGACGTTATCAACCTGCTGCTGGTTCTGCGGCTGCGTCAGCGCATTGTTCAGATCTCCCTGAACTTCTACGCGCTGCTGGCCTTCAGGCGTAGCAGGTGCCTGACCCTGAGCAGGGGTTGAAGAAACGGGCGGTAGAGAAACATCCTGCGGCGCTGTGGTGTTACCTGCGGTCTGCTCTGCGGAAGTCGCACCCGGCGCAGGCTGTGCGCCATTCGCCTGATTAGTCGCATCGTTACCGGACAGGTTGATGCTCTTCTCAGCGGAAGCAGTTTGCTCGGTTGAGTTCGTTGACGGTGCTTTAAGCGCGGAGCCAATGCCGACAATCAGCAGCACAAGCACCAGAACGCCAAGGCCCATCATAATGTACTGGCGGGAAGCCGGTTTCGGCGCAGCGGCTTTTTTACGTTTACGCGGGCGACGCTCTACAGGCTGTTCGTCCATTGAATCTTCTTCGGACTCATAATCCTCTTCTGCTCGCTCTTCGTGCGCGTTGCGGCTGCGCGAAGGGCGACGATCGTCTGCATCCAGATCAACATCGTCAAAGTTGATCTGCGGCTCGTTATCACGTTCTGAAGATTGACGAGAACGACCAGTACGACGATCGCTGGGATCGGGTTTCAGCTCGTCTTCTGGTTTGAATTCATCCATTTAACACCCCACTCAAAGGCTTATGCTAACGACTTTGCATTTCACCTGAAGCTAAACGACCACCTGCGACAGTGGCCTGACCTTTCTAGTTGTTACGCCTGCTGACAATCAGCGATAGCGCCAAGAACGACATCGTGCGGCACTCCGCCGCGCACTTCACTCTTCCCTATTGCAAGCGGGAGTACAAGACGCATCTCACCTGCCAATACTTTTTTATCGCGCATCATGTGGGGTAAATACGCTTGCGCCGACATCTCCTGCGGCCCGGTTACCGGCAAACCTGCACGTTCAAGCAGCGCAATGATGCGCGCCGTCTCTTCAGGTTTAAACTGCCCCAGACGTTCAGAGGTGCGGGCTGCCATGACCATACCGGCCGCGACGGCTTCACCGTGCAGCCAGTTGCCATAACCCATCTCGGCTTCAATGGCATGGCCAAACGTATGCCCAAGATTCAGTAAAGCACGTAAGCCCGTTTCACGCTCGTCTGCTGCAACAACTTCTGCTTTCAGTTCACAACAACGACGAATGCAGTATGCCAGTTTAGCCTCATCCAGGCACAGCAGCGCATCCATATTCTCTTCAAGCCAGCTAAAGAACTCGCCATCAAGAATAATGCCGTATTTGATCACTTCCGCCAGACCCGAAGCCAGCTCGCGCTTCGGCAGCGTTTTCAGACAGTCGAGATCCACCACCACCGATGCGGGCTGGTAGAACGCGCCAATCATGTTTTTGCCGAGCGGATGGTTGACTGCCGTTTTGCCACCCACAGAGGAGTCGACCTGGGACAGCAACGTGGTCGGGATTTGAATAAAACGGACGCCACGTTGATAGCTTGCGGCCGCAAAGCCGGTCAGATCGCCCACAACACCGCCGCCCAGGGCAAGCAGTGTTGTATCGCGACCGTGCGGTTTTTGCAGCAATGCGGTAAAGACGGTATCCAGTACCGTCAGGCTTTTATACTGCTCGCCATCGGGGAGAATCACACTGTCGACTTTTACGCCCGCCTGCTCAAGCAGGTGGCGTACGCGGTCGAGATAAAGCGGAGCCAGCGTCTCATTGGTGACCAGCATCGCCTGATCACCCGCTTTCAGTGGTAAAAAGGAAGCTGGGTCGTTAAACAAACCAGCCGCGATGGTGATAGGGTAACTACGTTCCCCGAGAGTAACTGTAATCCTCTCCATGACGCGACATCCACCTTTAATGCTTTTACCCGCAGGCGAGTGTATATAAAGCCAGAATCAGTTGCTTTCCAGCATATGAATAATCTGGTTTGCAACCACTTTAGCGCTCTGGTCGTCAGTACGAATGGTCACGTCGGCAATCTCTTCATACAGCGGATTGCGTTCATCGGCCAACGCTTCCAGAACTTCGCGTGGTGGCGTTTCAACCTGCAGCAGCGGGCGCTTTTTATCGCGCTGCGTACGTGCCAGCTGTTTCTCGATGGTCGTCTCAAGATAGACCACTACGCCACGGGCGGAGAGACGGTTACGGGTTTCGCGAGATTTCACAGAACCGCCGCCTGTTGCCAGAACGATGCCCTGTTTTTCCGTGAGTTCGTTGATCACTTTTTCTTCTCGGTCACGGAAACCTTCTTCGCCTTCTACATCGAAAACCCAGCCCACATCAGCTCCGGTTCGTTTCTCAATCTCTTGATCAGAATCGTAAAATTCCATATTGAGTTGTTGAGCTAACTGACGCCCAATAGTGCTTTTGCCGGCACCCATAGGCCCAACCAGAAAGATATTGCGTTTCTCTGCCATTTTATCGGTACTACTAAGACTATTCGTTAATGGTAATCCCCGCTTCGCAGACACCCAGCGTAGCAGGACATGAACTGAAACCTCATATGCAATAGAGCGAGAGTCAGACTAAAAATTATCTCAATACTCCGGCTTGTTTGGCAACTGATTAAATCACCGCGTCGGGCGCATAAGGTAATAAGACGTAAGTCCAACTCAAATCGGTACTCCTTGTATGCTAATTCATGCCCCACGTCAAACATCTGCAACAAACTGAATGCAAAATCATTGCGGGGATCGTTACCCGTCAGCGAATACCGACCAAACGTGGCGTAATAAACACCACTAGCTCGCGCCGTTCATTATCCTTACCATCGTGGCGAAAAAGCTGTCCAAGCCAGGGGATTTTCCCCAGCCCAGGCACGCTGTCGCTGCCGGTTTTGTTCTTCTGCGAAAAAATTCCGCCCAACGCCAGCGTTTCTCCACTTTTTACCTCCACCTGGGTTTCTATCTCCTGTTTGTCGATCGCCAGCGTTTCGCCGTCAGCCTGCTGCAGAACCTGTCCCGGCATATTTTCGCTGATGTGCAATTTCAGGCGCACGCGCCCACCCGGTAAGACCACCGGTGTGACCTCCATTCCTAATACCGCCTCTTTAAACTCAACGGAGGTTGCCCCGCTTTCACCGCTTGAGACCTGATACGGGATTTCACTCCCCTGCTTGATGCTGGCCGGCTGCATGTGCGAGGCCAGGAGTCTCGGGCTGGCGATGATATCGACCTGCTGTTTTTGCTCCAGCGCAGAGAGCTCCAGATCCAGCAGCCGACCATTGATCCGTCCGATGTTAAAACCCACGTGGCTGGTGGCGCTGGCGACGGATAGATCGCTGCCAAGCGTGGTGAGCTGGCCAACCTTGCCCGCGTCGGCGGCGTCGGCGAGATTCCATTTCACCCCCAGCTCACGCAGGCTTTTTTCATTAATGGTCACAATATGCGCCGCCAGCTCGACCTGTTCGACGGGAATATCCATCTGAGCGGCCCAGCGCTGCAGCGTCTCGACCACCGTCTGGTTATCCCGAATCAGCAGCCGGTTGGTGCGTTTGTCGAGAGACAAACTTCCCTTTGGGCTCAGGAGCTTTTCCGCGTCTTTTTGCAGCTCTCCGGCATCGGCATAGGACAAAGCGATGCTGTGAGACACCAGCGGCGCATCAAGCTGTCGACGCGTTCGCTCCTGTTCTGAACGTTCCTGCTGCTCACGCTGCCAGGCCGCGGTATGCACATAAAAAATGCCGCCCTCCTCTCGCAAAACAAGGCCAGCGCTGGTGGCAACCGTCTGTAACGCTTGACGCCAGGGGACGCGCGTCAGGTTGAGCGAAAGCGTGCCGCCGACGTCAGGCGATATCACCAGATTTCGGTTCTCCTGTGCAACCAGGCTCTGCAGCACCTGGACTACAGGCACGTCATCCACCACCAGCGTGACCGGTTTTGGCGCGGCGGCCCACAGCGGATGGCTGAACGCCAGCAGCCACAGCATTATCCGTAAATTCATTCTTATTCGTTCCTTCTCGTTGCCACGTCCATGTTCCTGGTTCACATGTGTCACCCACATCAACAACCAGTTCCGTTTCATTGATGGCTGTTATCGTCCAGCCTGCCGGGAAGCGCTCATGCATTTTCAGGCGGTACCAGCGCTTTTGCCCATCCTGTAAAATGCCGATAGCCTGCTGTCCTCCCACCATGCCGCGGTAGCGCCACTGCGCCAGCTCGCCTATGGCGCAGGGATCGTCCGGCGGGCGAAACGGATCGCGCATGCCGGTCAATAGCAGCGCTGAGCAAACCAGCAAATATCGCGCGCTATTTCGCATGTTCCAGCTCCAGCCGCAGGCGCAACGCTGTACCTTGTGGTGCAATCGCGAAAGCGGCGATCTGCACATCCCGCTGCGCCAGCCGGGAAAAAAGCGCCGGGAGAGCCTGCCACTCCACCTCCAGCATCAGTTCCCCTCCGTTCTGCAGCGGCTTCCAGTGAACCAGCGTCGCGTTATCGCCCTGAAAATCGAGCGGGGAAAACGGCGTCAGCGCCAGTGTGTCCGTTGTTTCCGGACGAAACGGCACCTTTCTGACGGCAGGCCATAACGCCGCGTTCGTCCTTGCGTCCTGAATCATCTGTCGCTGTCGTTCAGCACACTGCCTGTCTAGCGGTCTGAGCAAGGTGCCCCACGCGGCCAGTCCTGCCAGGAGGCTCCCCAGACACCAAAAAAGCACCCGATACCAGGGACGGCTTTCGCACCAGCGTTCTAACAGGGTATCCATGCGCTACCCCTCGCTTTTAAGATGGAGGGTGAACATCCACCGCCCCTGGCTGTCCTGCCGAAGCTCACCCGCCGTTCCGGGCGTAAAACCCGCTATTTGGCCCAGCGCATCGCGCAGAACAGACAGGGCTGGCAGGGTTATGGCATACCCGCTCAGCGTCAGAGCAGGAGGCTGATAGCGAAGCTCTGTCAGCCAGACCTGTGAAGGAGTGGCGCGGGAAAGGGACTCCAGCACCGGTTGCCATGCGCGTTGTTGAAGGGTCTGCGCTGGCTTCTGCGCCTGTGAGGCGAGTTTCTGCCGGGAGGCAAGCGCGTGCTGCACGGTCTGCGTTCCCGTCAGCTCCGTTTGCAGCGCGTGCAGCCTCATAAGAGGGTTTATCCGCAGGCAGAAAATGATCGCGAACATTAACAGCATGGTGCCGACACACATTCCGCCCCATAAGCGCAGGCATCGCGCGCGCCGCTGTTGTCGCCAGGGCAGAAAGTTCATGATGCTCATCCGGGCACCTCGCTCATGGCCAACGCCAGCGCAACGGTATAATCAGCGCCGCAGTCCGGTAGCGGGGCATGGCAGCGTTCCAGGATTTCCCACGGATCACGTCGGCTATCAAACAGCGCGATGTCATCCGAACCAAGCCCCAGCAGCGCTGAAAGCTCAGACACGTTTTCGGCTTCTGTGGTAATGCGGCGTCCCCACTGGTGGCGCATCGCCCACAGCCACTGCCGATCGTCCCGCCAGGCGACGCACGTCGCTGGCGCCACCGCGGGAAGAAGATTCGCCAGCGCGCTGGCATCCGGCGTAATGGCCACCAGCCGCAAACGCAGCGTTTTCGCCAGCGCCAGTAGGGTGTCGATCTCGTTGTTTTGCGCGGCGGTCACGTGAAAGGTATTGCTGAAGGTATCCTGCGCGTAATCGAAACAGAGCGTATCAGCAGACATCTCCAGTTCGCGCGCGAGCGCCGCACCAAGCCATGAGAGCTGCTCGCTGTCGCGCAGCGCAACGGTCGGGCGGGGGAGCGCCCGTTGCAGAGTGCGTGCAGCCGGGAAAGAGAGGAATGCCCGATGGTAGTGCGGCAGCGTTTTGCGCCAGTCGCGTAACGCATCAACCAGCTGTTCTGGCTGACAAATTTTGCCGTCACGAATGATGCCCTCGTCCAGAGGAATCGCCCACCAGCGGCGCATGCACCAGCCCAACTTCTCCCGGGCCAGGGCGACGATCAGCACCCTATCCTGTTGAATATGAACGCCCGTTTGCCATATTTTGAAAGCCATGCTTCACGATCTCCTTATCGCCCGTCGGGTTGACGGCTATATCAATGAATCAGGCTTGCCTTTATACTACCGCGCGATTGTTTAGAAACTGCCCAAGTGAAACCAAATGGGAAATCTCCGGTGAAGTTCGTAAAGTATTTATTCATCCTTGCAGTCTGTTGCATTCTGCTGGGAGCAGGCTCGATTTACGGTTTGTACAAATATATTGAGCCACAGCTACCTGATGTCGCCACGCTTCGCGATGTGCGCCTCCAGATCCCGATGCAAGTCTATAGCGCCGATGGCGAGCTGATGGCGCAGTATGGCGAGAAGCGTCGTATTCCGCTGACCTTAAACCAAATTCCACCCGTGATGGTGAAAGCCTTTATCGCCACGGAGGACAGCCGTTTTTACGAGCACCACGGTGTCGATCCGGTGGGGATTTTCCGTGCCGCGAGCATTGCGTTATTCTCTGGTCACGCCTCTCAGGGGGCGAGTACCATTACGCAGCAGCTGGCGCGTAACTTCTTCCTCAGCCCTGAAAAGACGCTGATACGTAAGATCAAAGAGGTGTTCCTCGCGATCCGTATTGAGCAGCTGCTGAGCAAAGACGAAATCCTTGAGCTGTACCTCAACAAAATCTACCTGGGTTACCGAGCCTATGGCGTGGGGGCTGCCGCACAGGTGTACTTCGGTAAGCCCGTTGAGCAACTCACCTTAAGCGAAATGGCAACCATTGCTGGTCTGCCGAAAGCGCCGTCCACGTTTAACCCGCTCTACTCGCTCGATCGCGCCACCGCGCGCCGTAACGTCGTTCTGTCACGTATGCTGAGCGAAGGCTACATCAGCCATAGCGAGTACGACCAGGCGCGTAACGATGTGATTGACGCTAACTACCACGCCCCTGAAATCGCCTTCGCATCCCCTTACCTGACCGAAATGGTTCGTCAGGAGATGGTGAATCGCTATGGTGACAAGGCCTATGAAGATGGCTATCGCGTGTACACCACCGTCACCCGTAAGGTCCAGCAGGCGGCTCAGGAAGCGGTGCGGAACAACGTGATGGACTACGATATGCGTCACGGCTATCGCGGCCCGTCAAACGTGCTCTGGAAAGTGGGCGAAAGCGCGTGGGACAGTAAAAAAATCACCAGCACGCTGAAGACGCTGCCAACCTATGGTCCGCTCCTTCCTGCCGTGGTGACGCAGGCCGATCCTCAGGAAGCCGTTGCGACGCTCGCGGACGGTACTTCCGTCTCGCTGCGTATGGACGGTATCCGCTGGGCGCGTCCTTACCGCTCGGATACCCTGCAGGGCGCAACGCCGCGTAAAGTGACCGATGCCGTGCAGACCGGACAGCAAATCTGGGTGCGTAAGGTAGGCGAATCCTGGTGGCTGGCACAGGTGCCGGACGTTAACTCGGCCCTGGTTTCTATCAATCCACAGAACGGTGCCATCCTGGCCCTGGTCGGCGGGTTTGATTTCAACCAGAGCAAATTTAACCGCGCCACCCAGGCGCTGCGTCAGGTCGGTTCCAATATCAAACCGTTCCTCTACACGGCAGCGATGGATAAAGGCTTGACCCTCGCCAGCATCCTTAACGACGTGCCAATCTCCCGCTGGGATGCCGGTGCCGGTTCCGACTGGCAGCCGAAGAACTCCCCTGCGGAGTATGCCGGCCCAATTCGTCTCCGTCAGGGTCTGGGACAGTCGAAAAACGTGGTGATGGTGCGCGCCATGCGCGCGATGGGCGTCGACTATGCCGCAGAGTATCTGCAGCGCTTCGGTTTCCCGGCGCAGAACATCGTTCGCACCGAGTCGCTGGCGTTAGGCTCCGCCTCGTTTACGCCGCTTCAGGTCGCACGCGGGTACTCGGTGATGGCCAACGGCGGCTTCCTGATTGATCCGTACTTCATCAGCAAGATTGAAAACGATCAGGGCGGCATGCTGTTCGAAGCGAAGCCGAAGATTGCCTGCCCTGACTGCGATATTCCGGTCATTTATGGCAATACGCCGAAATCCGACGTGCTTGAAAACAAGGACATGGAAGACCCTGCCGTGTCTCAGGAGCAGCAGAACGGCGTCGTGCCGCAGCCGCAGCTCGAGCAGGCTAACCAGTCGCTGGTGGCACAGACCGGCGCGCCGGAGTATGCCCCGCATGTGATCAACACGCCGCTGTCCTTCCTGATCAAAAGCGCGCTGAACACCAACATCTTCGGTGAACCGGGCTGGCAGGGCACAGGCTGGCGCGCAGGGCGTGATTTGCAGCGCCATGATATTGGCGGTAAAACGGGGACAACCAACAGCTCGAAAGACGCGTGGTTCTCCGGCTACGGCCCGGGCGTGGTGACATCGGTTTGGATCGGTTTCGACGATCACCGCCGTGACTTAGGTCGTACAACGGCCTCCGGCGCGATTAAGGATCAGATCTCCGGCTACGAAGGCGGTGCGAAGAGCGCGCAGCCGGCCTGGGACGCCTACATGAAGTCCGTTCTTGAAGGCGTGCCGGAGCAGCCGTTAACGCCACCGCCAGGCGTGGTGACGGTTAATATCGACCGCAGCACCGGTCAGCTCGCCAACGGCGGTAATAGTCGCGAAGAGTATTTCATCGAGGGCACGCAGCCAACCACGCAGGCGGTGCACGAGGTGGGGACAGAGATTATTGATAACGGCGAGACGCACGAGCTGTTCTGACAACAAAGCAAAACGGCAACCTCTGGTTGCCGTTTTTGTGTTTGCTCCCTCTCCCGTGGGAGAGGGTTGGGGTGAGGGCATCAGGCCACTACAGTCGCCCCTGCCCCTTCAACCATTCCCGTACCAGGAACAGCGCGCTCACGTTGCGAGCCTCATTAAAGTCAGGGTCTTCCAGAAGATCCATCAGGTGCGCTAGCGGCCAGCGAACCTGCGGCATCGGCTCCGGCTCATCCCCTTCCAGCGATTCAGGATAGAGGTCTTCAGCCACCACGATATTCATTTTGCTGGAAAAATAGGACGGCGCCATGCTCAGCTTTTTCAGGAATGAAAGCTCATTCGCACCAAAGCCCACCTCTTCTTTTAGCTCGCGGTTTGCCGCTTCAAAGACGGTTTCACCCGGGTCGATAAGCCCTTTCGAGAACCCAAGCTCGTAAGATTCCGTTCCCACAGCGTATTCGCGGATCAAAATCAGATGATCGTCGACAATGGGAACAATCATCACCGCTTCGCGCGAAGAGGGGCGCATACGTTCATAAACGCGACGCACACCGTTGCTGAACTCCAGGTCCACACTTTCGACATTAAACAGGCGCGATTTGGCGACAGTTTCTACATTCAGAATGGTGGGTTTTTGTAGTGGTTTGCTCATCTTGATGGGTCTTAGCAGTGAGAACTGGCGTTATTGTGCGATATGCCGCACGGTTTCGGCAATGTCAATCGCTCTTTATTTACATTTATGCAACGTAACTGGGATCAATCCTCAATTCAAAACAAATGTCAAGAGGTTGAAATGTTTCCAGGAATTTGCTGATATCGCGCCATAACAGGCTTTGCTATCATCACCGGTCACTGGGATGCGCTTCAGAATGCTCAAGTTCGACTCCATACTTGCCGATAGCCAGCCACAGACTCTCATTCAATGTAAAGGTGCTACTGACTACACCTGTAAGAAGATAAGTAAGATGGGGAAAGCATGAGCACCATTTTGATTGTTCTCGCTGCTATGCTGGCCGGCGCGTTTGTTGCAGGATGGTTGTACAGGCGCCGCGTACAGCGCCGTTATCGTCTGCCCTTTTTAAATGCATTTGCGGGTGCGAGCACGCGTAAACTCACGCAGGACGAGCGCGATGCGGTTGAAAACTATCTCGAAATCCTGAACCGTACCCAGTTAACGCCTGGCCCAACGGGAGCCACTGCTGCGCCCGTCGCGCTAAAGCTTAATGCGCAAAGTGATACCGTGCTCTGCGTGACGCGCTCCATCACGCGCTATGGCATCACGACTGATGACCCCAACAAATGGCGCTATTACCTTGATTCCGTCGAAGTGCATCTGCCCCCGTCCTGGGAGCAATACATTAATGACGAAAACAGCGTTGAGCTGATTCACACCGATTCGTTGCCCCTGGTTATCTCGCTTAACGGCCATACGCTAAATGAATACCTTCAGGAAGCCCCGCGTTTTGCGCTGGAACGCGCAAGTTCAACGCAGGCGTCCATTCGTGGCGAAGAGACAGAGCAGATCGAACTGCTGAACATTCGCCAGGAAACGCATGAAGAGTATGCCCTGAGCCGCCCGGACGGCATCCGTGAAGCCATTCTGATCGTTGCTGCCTTCCTGCTCTTTTTTATCTGCCTGCTCACGCCGGATGTGTTTGTCCCCTGGCTGGCTGGCGGCGCGGTGCTGCTGCTGGCCGGCGGGCTTTGGGGTCTCTTTGCCCCCCCGGCCAAAACCTCGTTGCGCGAGATCCACTGCCTGCGCGGGACGCCAAAGCGCTGGGGCCTGTTCGGTGAAAACGATCAGGAGCATCTCAACAATATCTCGCTCGGTATTATCGACCTGATCTACCCGCGCCACTGGCAGCCGTGGATCGCGCAGGACTTAGGGCAGAAAACCGATATTGATATCTACCTTGACCGCCACGTTGTGCGCCAGGGGCGCTTCTTATCCCTGCATGATGAAGTGAAAAATTTCCCGCTTCAGCACTGGCTACGCAGTACGGTCATTGCCGGCGGCGCCGCGCTGGTCTTAGCCATGCTGCTGCTTTTCGTGCCGCTGGATATGCCCATTAAATTCACCCTGTCGTGGATCAAAGGGGCGCAAACCATTGAAGCGAGCAGCGTCAATAAACTGGATGAAGCCGGTGTACGCGTGGGGGACACGCTGCGCCTGAAGGGGACCGGGATGTGTAATATTCACACGCCGGGGGCGTGGAACACGCGTCAGAACTCGCCGTTCATGCCGTTCGACTGTTCGCAAATTATCTGGAACGACGCGCCGCCGCTGCCGCTGCCGGAATCCGAAGTGGTGAACAAGGCCACGGCGCTCACCCAGACGGTTAACCGCCAGCTGCACCCGAAACCGGACGATGATTCGCGCGTCAGCCCCGCGCTGCGCTCGGCCATTCAGAAATCAGGCATGGTTCTGCTGGATGATTTTGGTGACATCGTCCTGAAAACGCAGGATTTATGCTCCTCTCAGGATGAGTGCATACGCCTTAAAAACGCCCTGGTAAACCTGGGGAACAGCAAAGACTGGGACTCGCTGGTGAAACGCGCCGAAGCGGGACGACTGGATGGCGTTAATGTCCTGCTGCGTCCGGTGAGCGCTGAATCGCTGGATAACCTGGTCGCCACCTCGACGTCGCCGTTCATGATGCGCGAGACCACCCGCGCGGCTCAGGCGCTGAACAGTCCGGCGCCGGGCGGCTTTGTGATAGCAAGCGATGAAGGCAGCGACCTGGTCGATCAGCCCTACCCGCAGGTTGCGCTTTATGACTACCCGGCTCAGGAGCAGTGGAGCCAGTTCCAGCGCCTGGCGCAGATGCTGATGCAAACGCCGTTCAGCGCCGAAGGGATTGTCACGAGTATTTATACCGACGCCAACGGCACTCGCCATATCGGCCTGCATCGGATGCCGGATAGCGCAGGCTTGTGGCGTTACATCGGCACGTCTCTGCTGATGACCGCGATGCTGATCGCCATTTTCTGGAACGGCTTTATGGCCCTGCGCCGCTACCAGCGCTCGCGCACCCGACTTGCCGACATCCAGCAGTATTATGAAAACTGCCTCAATCCTAAGCTGATCCCTTCGTCTGAGAGCCTGATCTGATAACGTCGTTGCGCGGCAAGATGTGCTACCCTGTCGCGCACGTTTCTTCTGGCTGGAGTTCCCCCTTATGCATCTTGATATCGCCTGGCAGGAGGTAGATACCGTTCTGCTGGATATGGACGGCACGCTGCTCGATCTCGCCTTTGATAACTATTTCTGGCAAACGCTGGTTCCAGAAACCTATGGCGAGCAGCAGGGGATCTCCCCGGCGGAAGCGCAGGCATTCATTCGTTCGCAATACAGCGCGGTGCAACATACGCTAAACTGGTACTGTCTTGACTACTGGAGCAAGCGCCTCGGTTTGGATATTTGTGCCATGACCACCGCCCAGGGCCCGCGCGCCGTTCTGCGCGAGGACACCGTGCCCTTTCTGGATGCGCTGAAAGCCAGCGGCAAGCGCCGTATTTTGCTGACCAACGCGCATCCACATAATCTGGCGGTGAAGCTGGAGCATACGGGCCTGGCATCGCACCTTGATTTATTACTTTCCACCCACACATTTGGTTATCCGAAAGAGGATCAGCGGTTGTGGCATGCGGTGAGGGAAGAGACGGGTTTGCAGCCAGAACGTACGCTGTTCATTGATGACAGCGAGCCCATTCTGGATTCTGCGGCAAGGTTTGGCATTCGCTACTGTCTGGGCGTGACCAATCCTGACTCTGGCCTGGCTGAAAAAAGCTATCTGCGCCACCCTGGGCTGAACGACTATCGCCAGATGATCCCCTCACTGACCGTGAAGGAGACGCCATGAAAGAAAAACCCTCTGACGGGGTAAGACTGGATAAATGGCTGTGGGCAGCGCGTTTTTACAAAACACGCGCCCTTGCCCGCGAGATGGTTGACGGCGGAAAAGTGCATTACAACGGCCAGCGCAGCAAACCGAGCAAGCTGGTTGAGCTGAATGCCACCTTAACGCTGCGTCAGGGCAACGATGAACGTACTGTGGTGATTAAAGCCGTTACCGAACAGCGTCGACCCGCAGCGGAAGCCGTACTGCTTTATGAAGAAACGGCGGAGAGCATTGAAAAGCGCGAGAAGACCGCGCTGGCGCGCAAAATGAACGCGCTGACGATGCCCCACCCGGACCGGCGACCGGATAAAAAAGAGCGCCGCGATCTGATGAAATTTAAACACGGTGAGACTGATTAACCTCACCCGCACGAGAGATGAAAATGGCCCAACACGACCAATTACACCGCTATCTGTTTGAACAATTCGCCGTGCGCGGCGAGCTGGTCACCGTATCCGAAACCTGGAAACAGATTCTGGAAAACCACAACTACCCGCTGCCGGTGAAGACCCTGTTGGGCGAACTGCTGGTTGCCACCAGCCTGCTGACGGCTACGCTGAAGTTTGCCGGTGATATCACCGTGCAGCTGCAGGGTGACGGCCCGATGACGCTGGCGGTGATCAACGGCAATAACCAGCAGCAGATGCGCGGCGTGGCGCGCGTTCAGGGCGACGTGCCTGAAAATGCAGACCTCAAAACGCTGGTGGGTAATGGCTACCTGGTGATCACCATCTCCCCTGAGGAAGGCGAGCGCTATCAGGGCGTGGTGGGTCTGGAAGGCGATACCCTGGCAGCCTGCCTGGAAGATTACTTCATGCGTTCTGAACAGCTGCCGACGCGTCTCTTCATCCGCACCGGTGAAGTGGACGGTCAGCCTGCTGCCGGCGGTATGCTGCTGCAGGTTCTGCCTGCGCAGGACGCGCAGACCAATGACTTTGAGCACCTGGCAACGCTGACCGAAACCATCAAAGCGGAAGAGCTGTTCAACCTGTCGGCGACCGACGTGCTGTGGCGTCTGTACCACGAAGAAGAAGTGACGGTTTACGATCCGCAGTCCGTGGAATTTAAGTGCACCTGCTCCCGCGAGCGCTGCGCTGGCGCGCTGAAAACCCTGCCGGATGAAGAGATCGACAGCATCATGGCGGAAGACGGCGAAATTGATATGCACTGTGACTACTGCGGTACGCACTACGTGTTCAATTCGATGGATATCGCTGAGATCCGCAATAACGCCTCCCCGGCGGATCCGCAGGTTCACTAAACCCCTTTCCCCTCACCCTAACCCTCTCCCCTTTGGGAGAGGCTGGTGTGAGGGGCAAAAACCCCCGCTTAAGCTGAATCGTTTTCCTTATGTAACTCTTACGTAATTTTCTTACGTGTATGCGATTACATTCACATTCTTTCCGATAAAATCACCACTCTTTAACCTTTTCGGAACATTTTCCCCAACCAAAAAGCGATTCCTGCGATAATCCGCCTGCGCTGTGACTGGAGTCGCAGCGTTTTCCGTTAGTAAGGGTTTTGTCCAGATGCGTAAATCTATGAGCCCCGTCGCGGTTAACAACCTCAGAAAAACCCTACAATTTCAGGCAGTACATATTGGCTAAGGAGCAGTGATATGCGTGTTACTGGTTTAACCCCGCAAGATCTCAAGGCTTATGGTATTCACGACGTCCAGGAAATCGTCTACAACCCCGACTACGATACGCTGTATCAGGAAGAGCTCAATCCAGCACTGGAAGGATACGAGCGTGGTGTGTTGACGAATCTTGGTGCTATCGCCGTCGATACCGGTATCTTTACCGGTCGTTCGCCGAAAGATAAGTATATCGTCCGAGACGAAACCACCCGCGATACGCTGTGGTGGGCTGACAAGGGCAAAGGGAAGAACGACAACAAACCGCTCTCCCCGGAAACCTGGCAGCACCTGAAAGGGCTCGTCACCCATCAACTTTCCGGCAAGCGTCTGTTCATTGTCGACGCTTTCTGCGGCGCTAACGCCGATACCCGTCTCTCCGTGCGTTTTATCACTGAAGTGGCCTGGCAGGCGCATTTCGTGAAAAACATGTTTATTCGTCCAACCGACGAAGAGCTGCAGGATTTCACCCCGGATTTCATCGTGATGAACGGTGCGAAATGCACTAACCCACAGTGGAAAGAGCAGGGTCTGAACTCCGAAAACTTTGTGGCCTTCAACCTGACCGAACGTATCCAGCTGATCGGCGGTACCTGGTACGGCGGCGAAATGAAGAAAGGGATGTTCTCGGTCATGAACTACCTGCTGCCGCTGCGCGGTATCGCCTCCATGCACTGCTCGGCTAACGTCGGTGAAAAAGGCGACGTGGCGGTATTCTTCGGCCTGTCCGGCACCGGGAAAACTACCCTGTCCACCGATCCAAAACGTCGCCTGATTGGCGATGACGAACACGGCTGGGATGACGACGGCGTATTCAACTTTGAAGGCGGCTGCTACGCGAAGACCATTCGCCTGTCTGAAGAGGCCGAGCCGGATATCTTCCACGCGATCCGTCGCGATGCGCTGCTGGAAAACGTCACCGTGCGTGCCGACGGCTCCATCGACTTCGACGATGCGTCGAAAACGGAGAACACACGCGTCTCTTACCCGATCTACCACATCGACAATATCGTGAAGCCGGTGTCAAAAGCGGGTCATGCCACGAAGGTCATTTTCCTGACGGCGGATGCGTTCGGCGTGCTGCCTCCGGTGTCTCGCCTGACGGCCAGCCAGACGCAGTATCACTTCCTCTCCGGTTTTACCGCCAAGCTGGCGGGTACCGAGCGCGGCGTGACGGAGCCAACCCCAACCTTCTCCGCCTGCTTCGGCGCGGCTTTCCTGTCGCTGCACCCGACGCAGTACGCTGAAGTGCTGGTGAAACGCATGCAGGCATCCGGCGCGCAGGCCTACCTGGTGAACACCGGCTGGAACGGTACCGGCAAACGTATCTCTATCAAAGATACCCGCGCGATTATCGACGCCATTCTGGATGGTTCTCTGGACGACGCCGAAACCTTTACGCTGCCGATGTTTGACCTGGCGATCCCAACGTCGCTGCCGGGTGTGGATACGCATATCCTCGACCCACGCAACACGTACGGTTCTCCGGAGCAGTGGCGCGAGAAAGCGGAATCGCTGGCGAAGCTGTTTATCGAGAACTTCGAGAAGTATACCGATACCCCGGCGGGTGCTGCGCTGGTGAGCGCAGGACCGAAGCTGTAGGTAAAAACAAAAAGGCAACGAAAGTTGCCTTTTTTAATGTTTTCTCCCTCTCCCCGTGGGAGAGGGGCGGGGTGAGGGCATCAGACCGCAGAGACCGCATTTTGTCGGGTGGCGGCTTCACTTAACCCGACCTATAAAAAAGGGTGGCAATTGCCACCCTTTTTTTAACTCTCTTTCACCTGCCCCCGCGTCACCGGTACCGGCAGCCAGGCGCGAATGCTCAACCCACCGCGCTCGCTGGTGCCAATCTCCAGCAGTCCGTTGTGGTTATCGATAATACGCTGAACAATCGCCAGACCTAAGCCCGTGCCGCTGGTGCTGCGCGCGCTGTCGCCGCGCACAAACGGCTGAAACAGATGCTTACGCTGCTCGGGCTTGATGCCCGGACCGTCGTCTTCCACCTGGAACCAGGCGCGGTTGAGTTCAGACCCGCTGCTGACTTTAATCCAGCCATTGCCGTAGCGCGCCGCGTTGACCACCATGTTCGCCACCGCGCGCTTAATGGAGAGCGGGTGCATGCGTACCTGAATTTCACCCGCCTGCAGGTCGGTATCAATCTCCCGCTCGTAGCCGCTTTCCGCCGCCACCACCTCGCCCAGCACCGCGTTCAGATCCGCCATCTCCATCGGCATCTCCTGCCCGGTGCGCAGGTAGTCGATGAACTGCTCGATGATGGCATTACACTCTTCGATGTCTTTGTTGATGGACTCGGCGAGATAACCGTCCTCTTCCCCCATCATCTCCGTCGCCAGACGAATACGCGTTAGCGGCGTGCGCAGGTCATGGCTTACGCCCGCCATCAGCAGCGTACGATCGTCCGCCAGCTGCTTCACGCCTGCCGCCATATGGTTAAACGCGCGCGTCACCGAACGGACCTCCGAGGCGCCATACTCGCGCAGAGGAGGTGGAATAATCCCTTTACCGACCTGCAGCGCGGCGTGCTCCAGGTCGACCAGCGGTCGGTTCTGTATACGGATAAATAGCCACGCGCCGCCTATCGCCAGCAGCATAATCGCCAGGGTGTAGCGGAACAGCGGCGAGAAGTCGCCCTGATGGATTTCGGTCAGCGGAACGCGCACCCAGATATTGGGTGACAGCCAGGTTTTCAGCCAGACGACGGGCGAGCTTTTGTTGACCTCAACGCGCACTTCCGTCGGGCCGCCCAGCTGCTGCGCCATCTGCTGGCTGAGAAATTCGTAGTGCTGCGCCCAGCGCAGGCCTGCGTCTTCCGCCGCTTCGTTGGAGTAGAGCGAAATGCCCAGCTCACGGTAGATTTCACGGCGAAACGCCGGGGGAACGACGAGCTGCGTGCCGTCCTCCAGCTGCAGTTTATCGGTCATCAGCATACGGACTTCGTAGGCCAGGACCTTATTAAACTGCTGGAGGCTCGGCAGGATCGCAAAGTTCAGCACCACCAGATAGGTCGTCACCAGGCTGACGAACAGAAGGGTGACGATCAGTAACAGGGTGCGGGCAAACGAGCTACGCGGCGAGAAGCGCATTCGCCTCATGCTTTAGAGCCGTCCGGGACGAACACGTAGCCCAGACCCCATACGGTCTGAATATAACGAGGATGAGCAGGATCTTCTTCCACCATGCGGCGCAGGCGGGAGATCTGCACGTCAATGGAGCGTTCCATTGCGGAGTATTCGCGACCGCGCGCCAGGTTCATCAGCTTGTCACGGGAAAGCGGTTCACGCGGGTGGCTGACCAGCGCTTTCAGTACCGCAAACTCGCCGCTGGTGAGCGGCATTGGCTCATCTTCACGGAACATCTCTCGCGTGCCGAGGTTCAGCTTGAACTTGCCGAAGGCGATGACGGCTTCTTCCTGCGACGGTGCACCAGGCAGTTCGTTCGCCTGACGGCGGAGAACAGCGCGAATACGCGCCAGCAGTTCACGCGGGTTAAACGGTTTTGGAATATAGTCGTCCGCGCCGATTTCGAGGCCCACGATACGGTCAACTTCCTCGCCCTTCGCCGTCACCATGATGATCGGCATCGGGTTGCTCTGGCTGCGCAGACGGCGGCAAATAGAAAGCCCGTCTTCGCCAGGCAGCATCAGGTCGAGAACCATCAGGTGGAAAGATTCACGGGTCAGCAGACGGTCCATCTGCTCAGCGTTCGCGACGCTACGAACCTGGAAGCCCTGCTCGGTCAGATAACGTTCCAGCAGCGCGCGCAGGCGCATGTCGTCATCCACGACCAGAATTTTGTAGTTCTCTTGCATTGTGTGTACTCCCAAAGGTTCGGATAGTCTTTGTAACAGCGTATTCTAAAAAAGTGCACGTATTCGACCAGTTAATTCTGGTATAAATTCTAGTCGAAATTGTTACAAAGCATATTTAACAGCAGCTTATCTGCTCATTTCATCACATAAATCATTATTAATCCTGTCTGTTACACTGTGTGGTACGTATTGTGCGCAAGACAGTTAACCGGCAGGCAGCAAAGGCTTTACCATGAAAACGCCCCTGATCACCCGCGAAGGGTACGAAAAGCTCAAAAAAGAGATGGATTACCTCTGGCGCGAAGAGCGTCCTGAAGTAACCAAAAAGGTGACCTGGGCGGCAAGCCTGGGCGATCGCAGCGAAAACGCTGACTACCAGTACAACAAAAAGCGGCTGCGCGAAATTGACCGCCGGGTTCGCTATCTGACGAAGTGCCTCGAGAATCTCAAAATTGTCGATTACTCCCCGCAGCAGGAGGGCAAAGTGTTCTTCGGCGCGTGGGTGGAGATTGAAAACGACGATGGCGACACCCTGCGTTTTCGCATTGTCGGCTACGATGAAATTTTTGGTCGTAAGGATTACATCTCCATCGACTCCCCGATGGCCCGCGCGCTGCTGAAAAAGGAAGTGGGCGATCTGGCCGTCGTTCAGACCCCTGGTGGTGAAGCCAGCTGGTACGTCAATGAGATCGTCTACGTAAAATAGTCCGAGAGCGCCCTCCCCGGCTGGCATTTTGCCGTGTCAGCCCGTATAACTATCCCCTGATTTTTTCGACTCAACAGATGATAAAGCCATGATGAAAGATTCGCTCTGCCGCATTATTGCGGGTGATATTCAGGCCAGAGCCGAACAGGTAGAAGCTGCCGTTCGCCTGCTTGATGAAGGGAACACCGTGCCGTTTATTGCACGCTATCGTAAGGAAGTCACCGGCGGTCTGGATGACACGCAGCTGCGTAACCTGGAGACCCGTCTGGGCTATCTGCGCGAGCTGGAAGAACGTCGTCAGGCGATCCTCAAATCCATCGGCGAACAGGGCAAGCTGACCAGCGAGCTGGAAAGCGCCATCAACGGCACCCTGAGCAAAACCGAACTCGAAGATCTCTATCTGCCGTACAAGCCGAAGCGCCGCACGCGCGGGCAGATTGCGATTGAAGCGGGTCTTGAGCCGCTGGCCGACCTGCTGTGGAACGAGCCGTCCCACGATCCGGAAACCGAAGCGGCGAAATTCATCGACGCCGACAAAGGCGTAGCGGACACCAAGGCCGCCCTCGACGGCGCGCGCTACATTCTGATGGAGCGCTTCGCCGAAGACGCCGCCCTGCTCGCTAAAGTGCGTGATTACCTGTGGAAGAATGCCCACATCGTCTCTACCGTCGTCGCGGGTAAAGAGGAAGAAGGCGCGAAATTCCGCGACTACTTCGATCACCACGAACCGATCTCTACCGCCCCTTCACACCGTGCGCTGGCGATGTTCCGCGGCCGCAACGAAGGCGTGCTCCAGCTCTCCCTGAACGCCGACCCGCAGTTTGACGAGCCGCCGAAAGAGAGCCACTGCGAGCAGATCATTATCGACCATCTCGGCCTGCGCCTGAACAACGCCCCGGCGGACAGCTGGCGCAAAGGCGTGGTGAGCTGGACCTGGCGCATCAAGGTGCTGATGCACCTCGAAACCGAGCTGATGGGCACCGTGCGCGAGCGCGCCGAAGATGAAGCGATTAACGTCTTCGCCCGTAACCTGCACGACCTGCTGATGGCCGCCCCTGCCGGCCTGCGTGCGACCATGGGTCTCGATCCGGGCCTGCGTACCGGAGTGAAGGTCGCTGTGGTTGACGGCACCGGCAAGCTGGTGGCGACCGATACCATCTATCCGCACACCGGCCAGGCAGCGAAAGCGGCCGTCGTGGTAGCGGCGCTGTGCGAAAAATACAACGTGGAGCTGGTTGCCATCGGCAACGGTACGGCCTCACGCGAAACCGAGCGTTTCTACCTCGACGTGCAGAAGCAGTTCCCGAAAGTGACGGCGCAGAAAGTGATCGTCAGCGAAGCGGGGGCATCCGTCTATTCCGCGTCCGAGCTGGCGGCCCAGGAGTTCCCGGACCTGGACGTTTCCCTGCGCGGTGCGGTCTCTATCGCACGCCGCCTGCAGGATCCGCTGGCGGAGCTGGTGAAGATCGACCCGAAATCCATCGGCGTGGGCCAGTATCAGCACGACGTGAGCCAGACTCAGCTGGCGCGCAAGCTGGATGCGGTGGTGGAAGACTGCGTAAACGCCGTCGGCGTTGACCTGAACACCGCCTCCGTTCCCCTGCTGACCCGCGTGGCGGGCTTAACCCGCATGATGGCGCAGAACATCGTCGCCTGGCGTGATGAGAACGGCCAGTTCCAGAACCGTCAGCAGCTGCTGAAGGTGAGCCGTCTGGGGCCAAAAGCCTTTGAGCAGTGTGCAGGCTTCCTGCGAATCAACCACGGCGATAACCCGCTGGATGCCTCTACCGTTCACCCGGAAGCGTACCCTGTGGTGGAACGCATTCTGGCCGCCACCCAGCAGGCGCTGAAAGATCTCATGGGTGACAGCAGCGCCCTGCGCAACCTGAAAGCCGTTGATTTCACCGACGACAAGTTTGGTGTCCCAACCGTCACCGACATCATCAAAGAGCTGGAAAAGCCGGGCCGCGATCCGCGTCCTGAGTTCAAAACGGCGACCTTTGCTGACGGCGTGGAAACCATGAACGACCTGCTGCCCGGCATGGTGCTGGAGGGCGCGGTGACCAACGTCACCAACTTTGGCGCGTTTGTGGATATCGGCGTGCATCAGGACGGCCTGGTGCATATCTCATCCCTCGCCGACAAGTTCGTTGAAGACCCGCACACCGTGGTTAAAGCGGGTGACATCGTGAAGGTCAAAGTGCTGGAAGTGGATCTGCAGCGCAAGCGTATCGCGCTGACCATGCGTCTGGACGAGCAGCCGGGCGACACCAACGCGCGCCGCGGCGGCAATGGCGGTGGCCGCGAGCAGCAGCGCCCGGCCGCGAAAGCGGCAAAACCGCGCGGACGTGATGCTCAGCCTGCTGGCAACAGCGCGATGATGGATGCGCTGGCGGCTGCGATGGGTAAGAAACGCTAAGGCTGTCAATGCCCCTAACCCTCTCCCCAAAGGGGAGAGGGGATCGCACGGTGCGGTCTTTTCCCCTCGTCCTCATGGGTGGGGGGAATAAATTCATATCGAAATATATGAAACCGATTGCATAGCCATATTTAAACCACGAATTATCACCCCGTTAACAAATACTCCCCTTTTCGTTTTCCAGGCAATTCAGCAAATATTGAGCCAGGTCAAACAGGCCGTAAATTAATACCGTAAACAACATTCCGTCACAGTTTTAATATTGCTGATAAAAACTATTCTCATTATCATCCCATAGTAGATAATTTAACCTTTCGTGGAATCAGGCGTTATGCAATTCACTCCAGACAGTGCATGGAAGATTACCGGTTTTACCCGCGAAATTAGCCCGGCCTATCGGCAAAAGCTGCTGTCGCTGGGCATGCTGCCCGGCTCGTCATTCCAGGTCGTGCGCGTGGCGCCGCTGGGCGATCCGGTTCACATCGAAACCCGCCGCGTAAATCTGGTGCTGCGTAAGAAAGACCTCGCGTTAATAGAAGTCGAAGCCTTATCCCGATAACAAGCCAGCGGTTTCAGTGAGTCTAAAAAAATGAAAAAGTTAACTATTGGCTTAATTGGCAATCCTAATTCCGGCAAGACCACCCTTTTTAACCAGCTGACCGGCGCACGCCAGCGCGTGGGCAACTGGGCGGGCGTGACGGTTGAGCGTAAAGAGGGCCAGTTCACGACAACGGACAACCAGGTGACGCTGGTTGACCTTCCCGGCACCTATTCGTTAACCACCATTTCGTCGCAAACTTCGCTCGATGAGCAGATTGCCTGCCACTATATTCTTGGCGGCGACGCGGACCTGCTGATCAACGTGGTCGACGCCTCCAATCTCGAGCGTAACCTTTATCTGACGCTGCAGCTGCTGGAGCTGGGGATCCCCTGCATTGTGGCGCTCAACATGCTCGACATTGCGGAGAAACAAAAGCTGCGTATCGACGTCGATGCCCTCTCCGCGCGCCTGGGTTGCCCGGTCGTTCCGCTGGTCTCGACGCGCGCTCGCGGTATTGATGCGCTGAAGCTGGCCATTGACCGTCACCAGGGCAATCATGACATTGAGCTGGTGCATTACGCGCAGCCTCTCCTGCGCGAAGCCAACGTGCTGGCGCAGGAAATGGACACCGGTATGCCAGCAAAACAGCGCCTGTGGCTTGGCCTGCAGATGCTGGAAGGGGATATCTACAGCCGCGCTTACGCCGGGCATGCGGCCGATAAGCTGGACGCCACGGTGGCCCGTCTTAGCGACGAGCTGGACGACCCGGCGCTGCACATCGCCGATGCACGTTACCAGGCCATCGCCTCGATTTGCGACGTTGTCAGCAACGCCCTGACGGCAGAGCCCAGCCGCTTTACGGCGGCGGTGGACAAGGTTGTGCTTAACCGCTTCCTCGGTTTGCCCATCTTCCTGCTGGTCATGTACGTGATGTTCCTGCTCGCCATTAACATCGGCGGCGCCCTCCAGCCCATTTTCGACGCCGGTTCCGTCGCGGTCTTCGTCCACGGGATTCAGTGGGTAGGTTACACCCTGCACTTCCCGGAATGGCTAACCATCTTCCTCGCGCAGGGGATCGGCGGCGGTATCAACACCGTTCTGCCTCTGGTGCCGCAGATCGGCATGATGTATCTGTTCCTCTCGTTCCTGGAAGATTCCGGCTACATGGCGCGCGCCGCGTTCGTGATGGATCGTCTGATGCAGGCGCTGGGTCTGCCGGGTAAATCCTTCGTCCCGCTGATTGTCGGCTTCGGCTGTAACGTGCCGTCGGTGATGGGCGCACGCACCCTGGATGCGCCGCGTGAACGTCTGATGACCATCATGATGGCGCCGTTTATGTCCTGCGGTGCCCGTCTGGCCATTTTTGCGGTCTTTGCCGCAGCCTTCTTTGGTCAGCAGGGCGCGCTGGCGGTCTTCTCGCTCTACGTGCTGGGAATCGTGATGGCGATCCTCACCGGTTTAATGCTGAAGCACACCATCATGCGCGGTGAAGCGTCACCGTTTGTGATGGAATTGCCGGTGTATCACGTGCCGCACCTGAAAAGCCTGGCGATCCAGACCTGGCAGCGTCTGAAAGGGTTTGTGCTGCGCGCCGGTAAGGTGATTGTCATCGTCAGCATTTTCCTGAGCGCCCTGAACAGCTTTACCCTGAGTGGACAGGCAGCGGATAACATTAACGACTCTGCCCTCGCCTCCGTTAGCCGCGTCATCACGCCGGTCTTCAAACCGATTGGCGTGCATGAAGATAACTGGCAGGCAACCGTCGGCCTGTTCACCGGCGCGATGGCAAAAGAGGTGGTTGTCGGTACCCTGAACACGCTCTACACCGCTGAGAACATTCAGGAACAGGACTTTAATCCGGCAGAGTTTCATCTCGGTCATGAACTGCTGGGTGCCGTAGAGGAAACCTGGCAGAGCCTGAAGGACACCTTTAGCCTGAGCGTGCTGGCGAACCCGATTGAGGCCAGCAAAGGCGACGGCGAAATGGCGACGGGTGCCATGGGCGTGATGGGCGAGAAATTTGGCAGCGCGTCCGCCGCCTATAGCTACCTTATCTTTGTTCTGCTCTACATTCCGTGCATCTCCGTGATGGGGGCGATTGCCCGCGAGTCCAGCCGCGGCTGGATGGGTTTCTCCATCCTGTGGGGGTTAAACATTGCGTACTCGCTGTCGACGCTCTTCTATCAAACCGTTAACTTCAGCCAGCATCCGCGCTACAGCCTGGTCTGCATTCTCGCGGTTGTGCTGTTTAACGTGTTAGTGCTCGGCCTGCTGCGGCGTGCGCGCAGCCGCGTCGACATCGACCTGCTGGCAAACCGTAAAACCGCCGCAACCTGCTGCAGCAGCCCGGCGGGCGACTGTCACTAAGGAGCAACCTATGGCATCGTTGATTCAGGTTCGTGACCTGCTGGCACTGCAAGGGCGAATGGAGGCGAAACAGCTGAGCCTCAGCCTGCATACGCCGCAGCCGATGATCGATGCCATGCTGGAAAGACTGGAAGCCATGGGGAAAGCGGTGCGGATTCAGGAAGAGCCGGACGGCTGTCTCTCCGGCAGCTGTAAAAGCTGTCCGGAAGGAAAGGCCTGCCTCAGGGAGTGGTGGGCGCTGCGTTAATAAAGCCGGGCATCGCTGCCCGGCTTTATCGTATTACTTGTAGACGTCCGCCGTTGCGCGCACGTTTTTGGTCTGCTTTTCAGCGCTGGTGACGACGTAGTACGTTCCGCCCAGCTCATCCGCTTTCTTCGACAGCTCTTTTCTCGCGTCCATCGGCGCGGTGGTATCAGACGTAGAAATCTCACCAATTTTCGTCAAATTCATGCCGGCAACTTTATCTTTTTCCAGCTCTTTTGCCGCAAAGACGCCAAATGACAGTGACCCAATAACCAGAGAAGTGACAATACCTGTAACAAGTTTCATAGCCTGACTCTCCATAGGATTGTTGTTTTGATTATCGTAGGCAGAACAACCGCAACGACATCTGGAGTATGGTTGCGGTGTGTTATTTTTTCCAGGATGGATAGAAAATAATCAGTCGAAACGTTGACTTAACGCAATGAGCGCTGAACAAAATTCCGTCGGATGAGAGATAAACGGGGCATGTGCGGCTTTGGCAACGATCTGCGATTCGCTGTCCGGCCAGAGCGAATCCAGCAGCGGAACCACTTTGCGCGGCACAATCCCGTCGAGATAACCGTAGATACGCAGGTGCGGCACCGTCAGAGCTGCCAGCGGCTCGCGCAGGTCAACCGTTTTCAGGAGCTCAAGACCGCCGTTAAGCACCTCAACCTCCGGCATCGGCAGCGAAAGCACGGTCTGCTTCAGCGTTCGGGCATCCTGACGCGCGGTGTCAGTGCCCATTGTCTGTAATGCCAGGAAGCGCTCTACGGTCCGCTGGAAATCGTCGCTCAGCTGCTGCTGGAAGCCCGCCAGCACGTCAGGCTTGATCCCCGGCCACTCTTCCTGCGCGCTAAAACAGGGCGATGACGCCACCGTCACCAGCGCTTTTACGCGGTCAGGCCGCGACAGCGCAATCTGGCTCGCCACCAGCCCGCCCAGGCTCCAGCCCAGCCAAACCGCGTTTTGCGGCGCAGCGTCCAGAACCTGCTGCGCCATCTCATCAAGCGACAACGCGCCATACCCGCGGCTGCGGCCAAAGCCGGGTAAGTCCACCAGATGCAGCGTGAAATGCGAGGCAAGTTCCTCACGTATGCAATGCCATATCTCCGCGTTCAGGCCCCATCCGTGCAGCAGCACAAGATGGCAATTTCCTGTCCCTACGGTCTGCCACCACAGCCTCTTCATCAGTTACTGTTCTCTTTTTTCACATGGAGGTTGCACATGCTAACAGTACCCGGCTTGTGCTGGCTATGCCAAATGCCGCTGGCGCTTAGCGGGTGGGGCGTATGCTCCGTCTGCACGCGATCGCTGCAATGGCGTATCGGGATCTGTCCACAATGTGGTTTACCGGCCACAAACCCCTCGTTGCCCTGTGGCCGCTGCCTGAAAAAATCCCCGCCGTGGAGCGCGCTGGTGGCCGTGGATGATTATGTCCCTCCGCTGAGCAGACTGGTTCATGCGCTGAAGTTTTCCGGGCAGAGCTCGCTGGCACAGCCCCTTGCCCAACTGCTGTTGCTGGCGGTTCTGCAAGCGCGACGTCACCGGGCATTGCCGAAAATTGACATGGTGGTGAATGTTCCCTTATACCGGCGTCGGCACTGGCGGCGCGGCTATAACCAGAGTGACCTGATCTGCCGTCCCCTCGCGCGGTGGCTCGGCTGCCGGTATGAGGCCCACGCGCTGACACGCGTTCATGCCACCGCCATCCAGCATCAGCTCAGCGCCCGGCTTCGCAAAAGAAACCTCAAAAATGCCTTTCGCCTTGAATTGCCGGTCGACGGTCTCCATATCGCGATTGTGGATGATGTCGTCACCACGGGCAGTACCGTTGCTGAACTTTCCCGACTGCTTTTGCGAAGCGGCGCCGCGTCGGTTCAGGTATGGTGTCTGTGCCGTACCTTGTAGCCCTTCTTCAATGGGCGTATGATTATACCCAGGTAATTTAGTCAACTATTAGGCCAAAGCTATGATCCGTATTTCCGATTCTGCACAAGCGCACTTTGCCAAACTGCTGGCAAATCAGGAAGAAGGGACGCAGATCCGCGTGTTTGTGATTAATCCAGGCACTCCGAATGCAGAATGTGGTGTTTCTTATTGTCCTCCGGACGCTGTGGAAGCCACCGACACTGCCCTTAAATTTGAGCAGCTCACCGCCTACGTTGATGAGCTGAGCGCACCGTATCTTGAAGATGCGGAGATCGACTTCGTCACCGACCAGCTGGGTTCTCAGCTGACCCTGAAAGCACCGAACGCGAAAATGCGTAAAGTGTCTGACGATGCCCCGCTGATGGAGCGCGTTGAGTATCTGCTGCAATCCCAGATTAACCCACAGCTGGCGGGCCACGGCGGTCGTGTTTCCCTGATGGAAATCACCGACGAAGGTTTTGCCATTCTGCAGTTTGGCGGCGGCTGTAACGGCTGTTCCATGGTCGATGTGACGCTGAAAGAAGGGATCGAGAAGCAGCTGCTGAACGAGTTCCCGGAACTGAAAGGCGTGCGTGACCTGACCGAGCACCAGCGCGGCGAGCACTCTTACTACTAATTCAGTATCCGTCTGTATCGCCCGGTAGCGCGGTGCTTGCCGGGCCTACAAAACTGTGGCTGCGCGTATGCCTGGACACAGCATCCGAATCGTAGGCCGGGTAAGGCGAAGCCGTCACCCGGCTTTTGTTTTCCCGCCGCTCCCCCTCTATATGTTGACCTGCGTCTCATTATTCAAATTTAGCCTCCCAGGGTGATTCTCAATCGCGCCATGTTACCCGTATCATTCTCGTGGGCACTCAGGATCCTTATAACAGCCGACTAAACTTAATGGTTTCGAAGGCATCAGTATGAGTGCCGTTACTTCTCTGTTCCCAGTTGGGACAATCGGAATTTGTCGTTGAAACAATGACGTTACCCATAACAATTCAAAGGCCAGGTAAATCATGCCATTAGTCATCGTTGCTATCGGTGTTATGTTATTACTGCTCTTGATGATCCGTTTCAAAATGAACGGATTTATCGCTCTGGTTCTGGTGGCACTTGCAGTCGGTCTGATGCAGGGTATGCCGCTGGTTAAAGTTATCAGTTCCATCAAAGCCGGCGTCGGCGGCACGCTCGGCAGCCTGGCGCTGATCATGGGCTTCGGCGCCATGCTCGGCAAAATGCTGGCAGACTGCGGGGGCGCGCAGCGTATCGCCACCACGCTGATTGCCAAATTTGGCAAGAAGAACATCCAGTGGGCGGTGGTATTAACCGGTTTTACCGTCGGCTTCGCGCTGTTCTATGAAGTGGGCTTCGTGCTGATGCTGCCGCTGGTGTTCACCATCGCGGCTGCGGCAAACATCCCGCTGCTGTATGTCGGTGTGCCAATGGCTGCGGCGCTGTCCGTGACTCACGGCTTCCTGCCGCCGCACCCGGGTCCAACCGCTATCGCAACCATCTTCCACGCGGATATGGGTAAAACCCTGCTGTTCGGTACGATTCTGGCGATCCCAACCGTGATTCTGGCGGGCCCGGTTTATGCCCGCTTCCTGAAAGGCATTGATAAGCCGATTCCGGAAGGTCTCTACAGCGCCAAAACCTTCACCGAAGAAGAGATGCCTGGCTTTGGCGTCAGCGTCTGGACCTCTCTGGTACCGGTGATCCTGATGGCGATGCGCGCCGTGGCAGAGATGATCCTGCCGAAAGGTCATCCGTTCCTGTCCGTTGCGGAATTCCTGGGTGACCCGGTAATGGCAACGCTGATTGCGGTGCTGATCGCGATGTTCACCTTCGGCCTGAACCGCGGCCGTTCAATGGATCAGATCAACGATACGCTGACCTCTTCCATCAAAATCATTGCCATGATGCTCCTGATCATCGGCGGCGGCGGTGCATTCAAGCAGGTTCTGGTCGACAGCGGCGTGGACAAATACATCGCTGCCATGATGCATGAAACCAACGTATCGCCGCTCCTGATGGCCTGGTCTATTGCCGCGGTTCTGCGTATTGCGCTGGGTTCTGCGACCGTTGCGGCGATCACCGCGGGCGGTATCGTTGCCCCGCTGATTGCGACCACGGGCGTAAGCCCTGAACTGATGGTTATCGCCGTCGGTTCCGGTAGCGTGATTTTCTCTCACGTTAACGACCCTGGCTTCTGGCTGTTCAAGGAGTACTTCAACCTGACGATCGGTGAAACCATCAAGTCCTGGTCCGCGCTGGAAACCATTATTTCGGTGTGTGGTCTGGTCGGGGTGCTGCTGTTGAATATGGTGGTTTGATGTAAAAAAGCCGGGTGGCGCTGACGCTTACCCGGCCTACTCGATCCATGCAGGCCCGGTAAGCGTAGCGCCACCGGGCAATAAAAAAACCCGCCAGTGGCGGGTTTTTTTATCACTTCTTCGCGGCTGCTTTTCGCCGCTTGTCCAAATCCTTAATCAGCTTGTTCACCCCGTCATCGGCAAACATCTTCTCAAGCGTTGTGGACAGCTTGCGACGCCAGTTCTTGTACTGATAGCTAGTGCCCGGAATGTTCACCGGCTCCGCCATATCAATCCAGTCTTCAGGCTGCAGGCCCAGCAGGGCGCTGTTGCTGTCGGCAATATAGCGCTGTAGGCCGCGATTGAGGGTCGCGGTCATCGACATCAATGACGCCTTATGTCCGGCACGTTTCGGCAGACAGCCCTGCTTGTGCAGCGCATCCAGCAGCCCCTGCTTAGAGAGCTCGCGATCCTGATACAGGCCGCGCAAAACCTCTTCATCAGGATACAGACCCAGCGTTTTACCGAGCGTCAGATCGCCGCTTTCCCAATAGCCACGAAGCGTAGGAAGGTCATGCGTCGTCGCGACTGCCATTGACTGTTCAGGGTACGCTTTCGGCGCGCGGAAGGTTTTCTCATGGTCGTTTTCAAAATAGAGCACTTTATAGGAGTAGACGCCGCTGTCGCGGAGCTTGCTGACAATTTCCACCGGCACGGTACCGAGATCTTCACCGATCACCATGCACTGATGGCGCTTGCTTTCCAGCGCGAGGATCGACAGCAGATCGTCAACCGGATACTGCACGTACGCGCCGTGATCGGCCGTTTCACCGTACGGGATCCACCACAGACGCAGCACGGACATCACATGGTCGATACGCAGCGCCCCGCAGTTCTGCATGTTGGCGCGCAGCAGGTCGATAAATGGCTCGTAGGCGCGCGCCGCCATGACGTGCGGATCCATCGGCGGCAATCCCCAGTTCTGGCCGAGCGGGCCAAGGATATCCGGTGGCGCGCCGACGGAGGCTTTCAGACAGTAAAGCTCGCGGTCGCACCAGGTTTCCGCGCCGCCTTCCGCCACGCCCACGGCCAGGTCACGATATAGGCCGATCGGCATCTTATAGCCCTGGCTCACCTGCCAGCAGGCGGCAAACTGGCTGTACGCCAGCCACTGCAGCCACAGGTAGAAGTCCACTTCATCGGCATATTTTTTACAGAACGCTTTTACTTCAGGCGTGTCGACGGACTGATACGCTTCCGGCCAGACCGGCCAGCCCCAGCGCATTTCGTCCTCTTTCACCTGATACGCGTGCAGCGCATCAAACGCCGCCTGCCAGTACAGGCTCTCGCCCTCCTGCGTTACAAACTGGCGGAACGCGGCCATCTGCTCGTCATCGCGCTGCGAAAAGCCTTTCCACGCCAGACGCAGCGCGGCCATTTTCAGCGCCGTGACGGTGGAATAGTCCACCCAGTCCGCGTCGCGCGCCTGCTTCAGTGCCTGCTGCGTGGTGCTGAGTTTCCACCACGCCTGCGCCTCTTTGCTGTTTTTGAAGTCATCTAACGCGTTAACGTCGATATAAATCACGTTCAGCCAGCGGCGGGACGACGGGCTATACGGGCTGGCACTCTCCGGGTTGGCCGGATAGAGCGCGTGGATCGGGTTGAGGCCGATGAACGCGCCGCCGCGCTCGCCTACATCCACCAGCATCTTTTTCAGATCGCCAAAATCACCGATGCCCCAGTTGCTGTCGGAGCGCAGGGTGTAGAGCTGCACGCAGGCGCCCCACAGCTTTTTGCCTTCGAGCAGCGCCTGCGGCTCGTAGCAGCGTTTTGGCGCGACGATCACCCGGCAGTGGAAGCGCTGGTCATCCTGGGTGAGCGTGAGGGTGTGATACCCCTCCGGCAGCTTCGCCGGAAGGTTTAACGTTTTGCCGCCGGTGGCGTGGCCTTTATGCTGATGCCCCTCTTCGGTGGTAAGCAGCCAGCTAAACTCGCCGCGCCCCTCCACCGCCAGCGGCATCTTTTTGCCTGCGGTGAACACCTTCACGTTCGGCACCGGCGCAACCGACGCTTTCGCGTCGGCCTTGTGCATGGCATCAAGCAAACGTCTTTTGGTGTCGGCGCCAATAGACTGCGGTTTGCCGTGCGCATTAATGTAACTGAGGCTGATCCCCGCCGCCTGCGCGGCGCTGTCCAGACGTTTACTCTCCATCGCGCTTCCTTAGCGTTTTGCCTGCCAGATACGGGCCTGATAATCACGGATTGAACGGTCAGAGCTGAACATACCGCAGCGCGCAGTGTTCAAAATGCACGCGCGGGTCCAGGCCTCCTGGTCGCGATACAGCACGTCGACCTGCTTTTGCGCTTCAACGTAGGCCGTGAAGTCCGCCATTACCAGATACGGGTCACCGCCGTGTTTGTCCATGCTGTGCAGCATCTGGTCAAACGCGTGCTTGTCGCCGTCGCTGTATTTACCGCTTTCCAGCTCCTTCAGCACCGCGTCGAGCACTTTGTCTTTCTTACGCCATTTCACCGGGTCATAGCCTTTAGCCTTGATGGCTTTCACCTCTTCCACGGTGTGGCCGAAGATAAAGATGTTCTCTTCACCCACCTTCTCGGCGATTTCGACGTTGGCCCCGTCGAGCGTACCGACGGTCAGCGCGCCGTTCAACGCCAGCTTCATGTTGCCGGTACCGGACGCTTCTTTACCTGCGGTAGAGATCTGCTCGGAAATATCCGCCGCCGGGATCAGCATTTCAGCCGCCGAGACGCAGTAGTCCGGCAGGAACACCACCTTCAGCTTGTCGCCCACTTTCGGATCGCTGTTGATCGCCGCCGCCACTTTATTGATGGCGAGGATAATGTTTTTCGCCAGGTAGTAGCCCGGCGCCGCTTTCGCACCGAACAGGAACACGCGCGGCACGCGGTCGGCCTGCGGGTTCTCGCGGATCTCTTTGTACAGCGCCAGAATGTGCAGCAGGTTCAGGTGCTGACGTTTGTACTCGTGCAGACGTTTGATCTGAATGTCGAAAATGGCATTCGGGTTGATCTCAATCCCGGTACGCATTTTCACGAACTCAGCCAGGCGAACCTTGTTCTCCAGCTTGATCGCGCGGTACTGCTCGCGGAATTTCGCGTCGTCAGCCTGTTTTTCCAGGTTGATGAGCTGGTCCAGATCGTTGGCCCACTCTTTCTTCAGGGTCTTATCCAGCAGACCGGCCAGCAGCGGGTTGCACTGCTTGATCCAGCGACGCGGCGTGATGCCGTTGGTCACGTTGTGGAATTTGGTCGGCCACAGCTGGTGGTATTCCGGGAAGAGATCTTTGACCACCAGATCCGAGTGCAGCGCCGCCACGCCGTTCACCGCAAAGCCGCTGACCACGCACATGTTCGCCATGCGCACCTGCTTATCGTGAACCACCGCCAGCTTCGCCCAGACCGCTTTGTTGCCTGGCCAGGTTTTATCCACCAGGATTTTAAACTGGTCGTTAATCTTGTTGATGATCTGCATGTGGCGCGGCAGCAGCGTTTTCACCAGCTTCTCATCCCAGCACTCGAGCGCCTCTGGCATCAGGGTGTGGTTGGTGTAGGCAAAGGTACGGCTGGTGATGGCCCAGGCGTCGTCCCAGCTCAGCTGATGCTCGTCGATCAGCACGCGCAGCAGTTCCGGGATGGCAATGGTCGGGTGCGTGTCATTGAGCTGAATCACTTCGAAGTCCGGCAGCTGCGCCAGCTTGCGGCCCGCCAGGTGATGGCGACGCAGAATGTCCGCCACGGAGCAGGCGCACTGGAAGTACTGTTGCATCAGGCGCAGCTTTTTACCGGCCAGGTGGTTGTCGTTCGGGTAGAGGACTTTGGTCAGCTTCTCGGCGTCGATGCCCTGCTGCTCGGCGCGCAGGAAATCGCCGTCGTTAAATTTGGTCAGGTTAAACGGATGCGCGTGCTTCGCCTGCCACAGACGCAGCGGCTGCGCCACGCCGTTACGATAGCCGAGCACCGGCAGATCCCAGGCTTCGCCAGTGATGGTGAATGCCGGTTCCCAGAGACCCTGCTTTGTCACTTTCCCGCCAATGCCAACCTGTACGTCCAGCTGCACGTTGTGGCGGAACCACGGATAGGTATTGCGATGCCAGTCGTCCGGCGCTTCCATCTGATGCCCGTCGGCAAACGACTGACGGAACAGGCCGTACTGGTAGTTCAGACCATAGCCGATCGCCGACTGGCCGACGGTCGCCATGGAGTCAAGGAAACAGGCTGCCAGACGTCCCAGGCCGCCGTTGCCCAGCGCCGGGTCAATCTCTTCTTCGAGCAGGTCGGTCAGGTTAATGTCGTGTTCTTTGAGGGCGTCACCGACGTCCTGATACCAGCCAAGGTTCAACAGGTTGTTGCCCGTCAGACGGCCAATCAGGAATTCCATCGAGATATAGTTCACGTGACGCTGGCCCTTAACAGGCTTCGCCATCGGTTGAGCATACAGCTGCTCTGCGAGCGCACCGCTCACGGCCTGCCACCACTGGTGAGGCGTCATCTCGTTTGCAGCATGAAGGCCAAAACGCTGCCACTGACGCGTCAGGGCAGCCTGGAATTGAGCTTTGTTGAAGGTAGGCTGTGACATAGGGGATCGGCATCCTTTAGAAAGAAAACACAAGTTGGCGCTAGTGTGCCTGGCTCATTTCCCCTCTTCCTCCTCCTGTGGGGGATTAGACAGGGAGGAGTAGCGGGGATGAGCATAAAAGTGTGATCGAGGCCACTCTCAGAGCATAGTTCGAGTGTGCCCGGAAGATAAAAAAGTAATCGGGGAGAATGTCAAAGAAATGAAATGCAGTTTCGGGTGAGATTAATCCGTTCTGAAATGATTACTTACGTAGAATAATAATTTAGTCATCGGGTTACATCTCCGGAGACTATTACTCTCACTCAACTTTACCCGCACTTTATTAAATTTGACGTCACTATACCTTTCTGAAACAAGTTTCAGCGCAGCGGCAATGTATACAGACAAGCCAGCAGTGACGCGGCGTTACGGCTCTTTCGAGAAAGTTCCAACATTTGCCTGAATGTTTTGTGACAGAGTGCAAATTCAGAACCACAAAACCCAGACATAACTTGCAATAGTTCTCTTTCTGTTCGACCTTATATCGTATTAATTACGAAGCGCAAAAAAAATAAAATCTCTCGTTCCCCACAGTGAAGTGAAACCTATGTTGATTCCGTCTAAATTAAGTCGCCCGGTTCGTCTTGACCATACAGTGGTCCGCGAGCGTCTGTTGGCTAAACTTTCCGGCGCGCATAATTTCCGACTGGCGCTGGTTACGAGTCCTGCAGGCTATGGAAAAACAACGCTCATTTCGCAATGGGCCGCGGGTAAAAGCGATCTTGGCTGGTACTCCCTCGACGAGGGCGATAACCAGCAGGAGCGTTTTGCCAGCTATCTGATTGCCGCCATACAGCAAGCCACCCATGGACACTGCGTCGCCAGTGAGGTGATGGTGCAAAAGCGCCAGTACGCCAGCCTGTCCTCCCTTTTCTCTCAGCTGTTTATCGAACTGGCCGAATGGCATCGCCCGCTTTACGTGGTGATCGACGATTACCATCTCATCACGAATCCGGTGATTCATGAATCGATGCGTTTCTTCCTGCGCCATCAGCCGGAAAACCTGACTTTAGTGGTGCTGTCACGCAACCTGCCGCAGCTGGGCATTGCCAACCTGCGCGTGCGCGATCAGCTTCTGGAAGTGGGCAGCCAGCAGCTGGCCTTTACCCACCAGGAAGCGAAACAGTTCTTTGACTGCCGCCTGACATCACCGATTGAGGCCGCCGAAAGCAGCCGTCTGTGTGATGACGTTGCCGGCTGGGCCACGGCGCTGCAGCTTATCGCGCTCTCTGCCCGACAAAACAACAGTCCGGCGCATCAGTCTGCGCGGCGTCTGGCGGGCATCAACGCCAGTCACCTTTCTGACTACCTGGTGGATGAGGTGCTGGACAGCGTCGATCCCTCGACGCGTAATTTCCTGCTGAAAAGCTCTCTGCTGCGTTCCATGAACGATGCGCTCATCGTGCGCGTGACGGGGTGTGAAAACGGTCAGCTGCAGCTCGAAGAGATTGAACGTCAGGGCCTTTTCCTGACGCGCATGGACGATCCCGGCGAGTGGTTTAGCTATCATCCGCTGTTTGGCAGCTTCCTGCGCCAGCGCTGTCAGTGGGAACTGGCGGTTGAACTGCCGGAGATCCACCGCGCCGCTGCCGAAAGCTGGATGGCGCAAGGCTTCCCGAGCGAGGCCATCCACCACGCGCTGGCCGCCGGTGATGCCAGCATGCTGCGCGATATCCTCCTCAATCATGCGTGGGGCCTGTTTAACCACAGCGAGCTGACGCTGCTGGAAGAGTCTCTCAAAGCCCTGCCGTGGGAAAGCCTGCTGGAGAACCCGCGTCTGGTGCTGCTGCAGGCCTGGCTGATGCAGAGCCAGCACCGCTACAGCGAAGTGAACACCCTGCTGGCGCGCGCCGAGCAGGAAATGGAAAGCGAAATGGATACCACCCTGCACGGCGAATTTAACGCGCTGCGCGCTCAGGTGGCCATTAACGACGGCGACCCGGACGAAGCTGAACGGCTGGCGATGGTCGCGCTGGATGAACTGCCGCTGGCTAACTTCTACAGCCGCATCGTTGCGACCTCGGTGCATGGTGAAGTGCTGCACTGCAAAGGCGACCTCACGCGTTCGCTTTCACTGATGCAGCAAACCGAACAGATGGCGCGTCGTCATGATGTCTGGCATTACGCGCTGTGGAGCCTGATCCAACAGAGCGAGATTTTATTCGCACAGGGGTTCCTGCAGGCCGCCTGGGAAAACCAGGAAAAAGCGTTCCAGCTGATTCGTGAACAGCACCTGGAACAGCTGCCGATGCACGAGTTCCTGTTGCGTATTCGCGCTCAGCTGCTGTGGGCCTGGTCGCGTCTGGATGAAGCGGAAAGCTGCGCCCGCCAGGGTGTGGATGTCCTTTCCAGCTTCCAGCCTCAGCAGCAGCTGCAGTGCCTGGCGCTGCTGGTGCAGTGCTCGCTGGCGCGCGGCGATCTCGATAACGCCCGCAACCATCTGAACCGCCTGGAGAACCTGCTCGGCAACGGTCAGTATCATAGCGACTGGGTCTCTAACGCCGATAAGGTCCGGGTGATTTACTGGCAGATGACCGGCGATAAAAAATCCGCCGCCAACTGGCTGCGTCAGACGCCAAAACCGGAATTTGCTAACAACCACTTCCTGCAGAGCCAGTGGCGCAACATTGCCCGCGCGCAGATCCTGCTCGGTGAAATAGAGCCCGCAGAGATTGTGCTGGAAGAGCTGAACGAGAACGCGCGCAGCCTGCGTCTGATGAGCGACCTGAACCGTAACCTGCTGCTGCTGAACCAGCTTTACTGGCAGGCGGGTCGTAAAAACGATGCCCAGCGCGTGCTGCTGGAAGCGCTGCAGCTGGCTAACCGCACAGGGTTTATCAGCCACTTTGTGATTGAAGGTGAAGTGATGGCGCAGCAGCTGCGTCAGCTTATTCAGCTCAACACGCTGCCGGAGCTGGATCAGCATCGCGCCCAGCGCATTCTGCGCGAGATAAACCAGCATCATCGGCACAAGTTTGCGCATTTTGATGAGAACTTCGTTGAACGTCTGCTGAACCACCCGGAAGTGCCGGAGCTTATCCGCACCAGCCCGCTCACGCAGCGCGAGTGGCAGGTTCTGGGGCTGATCTATTCAGGCTACAGCAACGAGCAGATTGCCGGCGAGCTGGCGGTGGCGGCGACCACCATCAAAACGCATATCCGCAATCTGTATCAGAAGCTGGGCGTGGCGCATCGTCAGGATGCGGTACAGCATGCGCAGCAGCTGTTGAAGATGATGGGGTATGGCGTTTAGGTTTTGTGCGGCCTGATGCCCTCACCCGGGCCCTCTCCCACAGGGAGAGGGAGAAAGTTTTGTAGGTCGGGTGAGCGCAGCGCCACCCGACACAAGTCCTAGCACAATTCCAGCTGCAAATTATTATCTTTAATCACCTGCATCACGCCCGCTGGCGGCATCACGTCGGTGTAGACCGCATCCACCATGCTGATGCTGCCCATGTTCACCATCGCATTTCGGCCAAACTTCGAATGGTCTACCACCAGCATCACGTGGCGTGAGTTCTCAATAATCGCGCGCTTGGTGCGCACCTCGTGATAATCAAACTCCAGCAGCGAGCCGTCGCTGTCGATGCCGCTGATCCCGAGAATGCCGAAGTCGAGGCGGAACTGAGAGATAAAATCGAGGGTCGCTTCGCCGATAATCCCGCCGTCGCGGCTGCGCAGTTCGCCGCCCGCGAGGATGATGCGGAAGTCATCTTTCTGCATCAGGGTATTGGCCACGTTCAGGTTGTTCGTGACCACGCGCAGGTTCTCGTGATCCAGCAGCGCATGGGCGACCGCTTCCGGCGTCGTGCCGATATCAATAAACAGCGTCGCGCCGTTCGGGATCTGGCTGGCGACCTTGCGGGCAATGCGCTCTTTCTCTGCCGTCTGCGTGGCTTTACGGTCATGCCAGGAGGTATTGACCGAACTGGACGGCAGCGCCGCGCCGCCGTGGTGGCGAAGAATGCGGTTCTGATCGGCCAGGTCATTCAGGTCACGACGGATGGTTTGTGGGCTGACGGCAAACTGCTCCACCAGCTCTTCGGTGCTGACGTATCCCTGTTTTTTTACCAGTTCGATAATAGCGTCATGACGTTGTGTTTGTTTCATCAATTATCCCTGAGAATTATGTTCGTTTTCGCGCATGGAGCGTGTCGGCAAAGGCCATCGCCAGCCCCACGGCCAGCCCGGCGACGTGTGCACCGTTGGCGATAGACATACCAAACAGATCAAACCATCCGGCAATTAGCCATATTAACGCAAAGGTTATTAATCCGCGCTGCAGATAAATGCCGCTTTCCGGATCGCGCTCCCCGCGAAGCCAGACATAGCCCATCAGGGCGTACACGACGCCCGACAGCCCGCCGAACCACGGCCCGCTGAACTTGTGCTGCACATAGCCGCTGAGCAGGGCGCTGATAAGGGTGATAACGATCAGCTTGCCGCTGCCCAGACGCTTTTCAACGGCGCCGCCGAGATACCACCACCAGAGCAGGTTGAAGAGGATATGCATCACCGAGAAGTGCATCAGCGCGTGGCTAAAGTAGCGCCAGACGTCAAACTCAAGAGACGGGTCATAGGGCCAGGCCAGAGCAATCATCACGCTCTGATCGCCCACCACGTTCATGATAATGAAGACGATAATGCAGGCCGCCATCAGCAGCAAAGTAAACGGACCCGCGCGCTCGCGGATGGTGGCGAGGAAGGGAAAACGGCTGTAGTGCAATCCGCTGTCGGTCTGCCCGGACTGCCAGCTGGCCGCCAGATAGCGCGGGTCGCCGGGGTTCTCAAGAAAACGCGCCAGCTCTTCGTTTACGCGCGCGGCCTGGCTCTCGTCGGCCAGCCAGACGTCGGTCTGGTTATGTTGCTGAATGGTCAGAATAACGCCCTGCGTCGCCATATAGTCGACAAACGCCTGGGCGACGCGCGGGTTGGTAAAAGAGGTGATCATCAACATGGGCAGCGGTCGCTTATTTCCACACAAAAGGGGACAGTATAGCGGGATCAGCGCTCAAAAGCGTATTCCACTTCTGCCGGGAAATGACGATGCCAGGCATCGAAGCCGCCGTCGACGCTGTATACCGCGTCGTAGCCCTGCTGAAGCAGATACTGCGCCGCGCCCTTGCTGCTGTTGCCGTGGTAGCACATGACCATGACCGGCGTCTCGAAGTCGTTATCGCGCATAAACGCGCCCAGCGTGTCGTTAGTGAGATGAAACGCGCCCGGCGTATGGCCCATCGCAAAACTCTGCGGATCGCGGATGTCCACCAGCACCGCTTTTCCCTGGTGCATCTTCTGGTGGGCTTCTTCTACGTTAATACATTCAAACTGATCCATGGTGTTCTCTTTCTGTTGTTCAGGTTGGGTGCGCGCTGATGCCCTCACCCCAGCCCTCTCCCACGGGGAGAGGGAGAAAAGTTAGTCGCACTATTTTACCCCGTAGTGTACGTCCTGGCGGCGGGTAAACGCCATTATGTTATCCATATCACTCTAAATTGTTTTTTTGATGTTACCAAAAGCGCGTTCCTTTGCTATCATGAGCGATATCGAACATTTCTGAGCTTTAACGAAAGTGCGTGAGGGTGTTATGGAAACCAAAGATCTGATTGTGATAGGCGGTGGCATCAACGGTGCCGGTATTGCGGTCGACGCCGCAGGACGCGGTTTATCCGTACTGATGCTGGAAGCTAACGATCTCGCCTGCGCGACGTCGTCCGCCAGCTCCAAACTGATTCACGGTGGCCTGCGCTACCTAGAACACTACGAATTCCGCCTGGTCAGCGAAGCGCTGGCCGAACGTGAAGTGCTGCTGAAAATGGCACCGCATCTGGCGATTCCGATGCGCTTCCGCCTGCCCCATCGCCCGCATCTGCGTCCGGCGTGGATGATCCGAATCGGTCTGTTTATGTACGATCATCTGGGTAAACGCACCAGCCTCCCGGGTTCGAAAGGTTTGCGTTTTGGCTCAGAATCGGTCCTTAAGCCAGAAATTGTGCGCGGTTTCGAATATTCCGACTGCTGGGTGGACGACGCGCGCCTGGTGCTGGCGAATGCCCAGATGGTCGAGAAGAAAGGTGGCGAGGTGAAAACCCGTACCCGTGCGACCTCTGCACGTCGTGAAAACGGCCTGTGGATTGTGGAAGCGGAAGACATCGATACCGGCGAGAAATTCAGCTGGAAAGCGCGCGGTCTGGTGAACGCTACCGGCCCGTGGGTGAAGCAGTTCTTCGACGACGGCATGCATCTGCCTTCGCCGTACGGCATTCGCCTGATCAAGGGCAGCCACATTGTGGTACCGCGCGTGCATACCCAGAAGCAGGCCTACATTCTGCAGAACGAAGACAAGCGCATCGTGTTTGTGATCCCGTGGATGGACGAATTCTCGATCATCGGCACCACCGACGTGGAGTACAAAGGCGATCCGAAGAACGTCGAGATCGATGAGAGCGAAGTGAACTACCTGCTCAAAGTGTATAACGCGCACTTCAGGAAGCAGCTGTCACGCGACGACGTGGTCTGGACTTACTCCGGCGTGCGTCCGCTGTGCGATGACGAGTCTGACTCACCGCAGGCGATTACCCGCGACTATACGCTCGATATTCACGACGTTGACGGCCAGGCGCCGCTGCTTTCCGTGTTTGGCGGCAAGCTGACCACCTACCGCAAGCTGGCCGAGCACGCGCTGGAAAAACTGGCGCCGTACTATAAAGGCATTGGCCCGGCATGGACCAAAGGCGCGGTACTGCCCGGCGGTGATATCGGCGACAATCGCGATGATTACGCCGCCAAGCTGCGCCGTCGCTTCCCGTTCATCACCGAAGGGATGGCGCGCCACTATGCCCGCACCTACGGCAGCAATACCGAGCTGTTCCTGGCCGACGCGAAGGACATTGCGGATCTGGGCGAGCATTTCGGCCACGAGCTGTATGAAGCCGAGCTGCGCTACCTGGTTGAGCACGAGTGGGTTCGTCGTCTGGATGATGCTATCTGGCGTCGTACCAAAGAAGGTATGTGGCTAAACGCCGAGCAGCAGTCTCGCGTGGCGCAGTGGTTACAGCAAAATGCGGGGAAGCGTGAGCTGTCGCTGGCGTCGTAATACGATCGGTGCGGGCTGATGCCCCCTCACCCTAACCCTCTCCCCGAAGGGGAGAGGGGACTTTAACACCCTCTCCCCTTTGGGGAGAGGGCTGGGGTGAGGGGTTGTTTTTACAACCTTACCGGATCAATATGCCAGATCGTCTCGGCATACTCCTTGATGGTCCTGTCGGACGAGAAATAGCCCATATTGGCGATGTTATACATCGCGGCGCTGGTCCACTTCTCCTGCTGACGGTACAGCTCGTCAACCTTATCCTGACAGTCCACGTAGCTGCGATAATCCGCCAGCACCTGGTAGTGATCGCCAAAGTTAATCAGCGAATCCACCAGATCGCGATAGCGACTCGGTTCATCCGGGCTAAACACGCCGGTCGCGATCTGCGTCAGCACCTGACGTAGCTCTTCATCCTCTTCGTAATACTGACGCGGCGAGTAGCCTTTCCTGCGCAGCGCCTCCACCTCTTCCGTCGTGTTACCGAAAATAAAGATATTTTCTTCGCCCACGTGCTCCAGCATCTCGACGTTCGCCCCGTCAAGCGTACCAATGGTCAGCGCGCCGTTAAGGGCAAACTTCATGTTACTGGTGCCGGATGCCTCCGTACCCGCCGTGGAAATCTGCTCAGAGAGATCCGCCGCCGGGATGATCATCTGCGCCAGGCTCACGCTGTAGTTAGGAATGAACACCACCTTCAGCTTGTCGCCAATATCCGGATCCTGGTTGACCACCTTCGCCACGTCGTTGATGAGGTGAATGATGTGCTTCGCCATGTAGTAGGCAGAAGCCGCCTTACCGGCGAAGATTTTCACGCGCGGCACCCATTCGGCCGTTGGTTCGGCCTTGATGCGGTTGTAATGGGTGATCACGTGAAGCACGTTCATCAGCTGACGCTTGTATTCGTGGATGCGTTTGATCTGAACGTCGAACAGCGCTTTCGGGTTTGCCACCACGTTGAGGTGCATCGCCAGCCAGACCGCCAGACGCTTTTTGTTCAGCAGCTTGGCTTCGCGCACGGCTTTGTTCACCGTCGGGAAATCAATATGCTGTTCCAGCTCGCTCAGCTGGCTCAAGTCGGTACGCCAGGTACGGCCGATATTCTCGTCCAGCACCTCAGAGAGCGGCTGGTTGGCCAGCGCCAGCCAGCGGCGCGGCGTGACGCCGTTGGTCACGTTGCAGAACCGCGTCGGGAAGATCTTCGCGAAGTCCGCAAACAGCGACTGCACCATCAGGTTCGAGTGGAGCTCGGACACGCCGTTGACCTTGTGGCTGATGACGACCGCCAGCCAGGCCATGCGCACGCGGCGCCCGTTCGATTCATCAATGATGGAAGCGCGGCTCAGCAGCCCGGTATCGTTCGGGTATTGCTCCTGCAGGGTCTTGAGGAAGTAGTCGTTAATCTCAAAGATAATCTGCAGATGGCGCGGCAGGATTTTGCCGAGCATGTCCACCGGCCACGTTTCCAGCGCTTCGCTCATTAGCGTGTGGTTGGTGTAGGAGAACACCTGACAGGTCACTTCAAACGCGTCATCCCAGCTGAACTTATGCTCGTCAATCAGCAGGCGCATCAGCTCCGGAATGGAGAGCACCGGGTGGGTGTCGTTAAGGTGGATCGCGGTTTTCTCCGCCAGGTTGGCGTAGGTTTTGTGCAGCTGATGGTGGCGGCTGAGGATGTCCTGAATGGTCGCCGAAACGAGGAAATACTCCTGACGCAGGCGCAGCTCGCGGCCGGAGTAGGTCGAGTCATCCGGGTACAGCACGCGGGACACGTTCTCGGAGTGGTTTTTATCTTCCACCGCCGCAAAGTAGTCACCCTGGTTGAATTTACCGAGGTTAATCTCGCTACTGGCCTGGGCGCTCCACAGGCGCAGCGTGTTGGTGGCATCGGTGTCATAGCCGGGGATAATCTGGTCGTAGGCCACGGCCAGGATCTCTTCCGTTTCTACCCAGCGGGATTTTTTGCCTTCCTGCTGAATACGTCCGCCAAAGCGCACCTTGTAGCGCGTATTGTGGCGCTTAAACTCCCACGGGTTGCCGTACTCCAGCCAGTAGTCCGGCGACTCTTTCTGGCGCCCGTCGACGATGTTCTGTTTGAACATACCGTAGTCGTAGCGAATACCGTAGCCGCGGCCCGGCAGCGCCAGCGTCGCCAGCGAGTCGAGGAAGCAGGCGGCGAGACGCCCCAGGCCGCCGTTGCCGAGGCCCGGGTCGTTCTCTTCGTCGATCAGCTCTTCTAAATCTAACCCCATCTCTTCCAGGGCGGTTTTGACGTCGTCATAAATACCGAGCGACAACAGCGCGTTGGAAAGCGTGCGGCCAATCAAAAATTCCATCGACAGGTAGTAAACCTGACGCGTTTCCTGCGAGAGCTGGGCGCGGTTTGAGCGCAGCCAGCGTTCAACTAAGCGGTCACGCACCGCAAACAGGGTGGCGTTCAGCCACTCGTGTTTGTTGGCGATAACCGGATCTTTCCCGATGGTGAACATCAGCTTGTAGGCGATGGAGTGCTTTAACGCCTCAACGCTGAGCGTGGGTGAAGAGTAGCTAAATGGAGCGTTCATATCAGTAACTTCGCCTCGTTACATCAAGCGTTGATAGAGATCGCGGTATGACTGCGCCGCGACATGCCAGCTAAAGTCCATGGACATCGCCTGACGCTGAACGTAACGCCAGAGCGATGGACGGGACCACAAGACGAAAGCACGCCGAATCGCCCGAAGCAGCGACCAGGCATTACTGTCCTCAAAGACAAACCCGCTGGCGATACCGTCCGCCAGGTTTTCCAGAGAGCTATCGGATACGGTGTCCGCCAGCCCGCCCGTGCGGCGTACCAGCGGCAGGGTGCCGTATTTCAGGCCGTACAGCTGCGTCAGGCCGCAGGGTTCGAAACGGCTCGGCACCAGGATGACGTCCGCGCCGCCCATGATGCGGTGCGAGAACGCTTCGTGGTAGCCAATCTGCACGCCCACCTGCCCCGGATGTTCCGCCGCGGCGGCAAGGAAACCTTCCTGCAGCACCGGGTCGCCCGCGCCGAGCAGCGCCAGCTGTCCGCCCTGCTCCAGTAAACCGGGCAACGCCTCCAGCACCAGATCCAGCCCTTTCTGGCTGGTCAGGCGGCTGACCACCGCGAACAGCGGCACTTTGTCGTTAACCTTCAGGCCCATCGCAATCTGCAGCTGGCGTTTGTTTTCCGCTTTGTCCTCCACGGAATCACGTCCATAGCGCGCCGCCAGCAGGAGATCGGTCTCCGGGCTCCAGATCTGTTCATCCACGCCGTTCAGAATGCCCGACAGGCGTCCTTCGCGGTGGCGCTGTTGCAGCAACCCTTCCATACCGTAGCCAAACTCCGGCTGGGTGATCTCACGCGCGTAGGTCGGGCTCACCGCCGTGATGTGATCGGCGTAGTACAGCCCGGCTTTCAGGAACGAGATCTGCCCGTTAAATTCCAGTCCGTGCATGTTATAGAACGATAATGGCAGATCGATTTCACTCATGTGATGGGCATAGTACATCCCCTGATACGCCAGGTTGTGCACGGTAAAGACCGATTTGGCCGGATGGCCGCGCGCCGCGAGATACGCCGGGGCAAGCCCGGCGTGCCAGTCGTGCGCGTGCACCACATCCGGGCGCCAGAACGGATCCAGCCCCGTCGCCATTTCTGCCCCGACCCAGCCGAGCAGCGCAAAGCGCAGCACGTTGTCGGTGTAGGCGAACAGGTTCGTATCGTGATACGGGCTGCCCGGTCGATCGTATAAGTGCGGCGCGTCGATCAGGTAAATCCCTACGCCATTGTAATGTCCAAACAGCAGGGTGATGCGTCCGGCGAAGGTCTCACGGCGGGTCACCACTTTTGCATCGGGAATACCGCGCCGGATATCCGGAAAGGCGGGCAGCAGGACTCGGGTATCCACGCCTCCGGCGATTTGCGCTGCCGGTAATGCACCCAGAACATCTGCCAGACCGCCCGTTTTTAATAACGGGAACATCTCAGAACATACATGTAAAACCTGCATCATCGCTCCTGTTTGATCTGCAGCTTCCGCAACATTTCCCGTGTGACTAACACGATCCCCTCTTCCGAACGATAGAAACGACGCGCGTCTTCTTCCGCGTTCTCACCAATCACCATCCCTTCTGGAATGACGCAGGCACGATCAATAACGCAGCGACGCAGACGGCACGAGCGCCCTACCCAGACATCAGGCAGTAAGACTGCCGAATCGATATTACAGAATGAATTTATCCGCACGCGGGGGAACAGCACCGACTGCACCACCACCGAGCCTGAAATAATGCACCCGCCGGACACCAGCGAGTTCAGCGTCATACCGTGGCTGCCGGAGCGATCCTGCACGAATTTGGCCGGGGGCAGCGATTCCATATGGGTACGAATCGGCCAGTTCTGGTCGTACATATCCAGCTCAGGCGTGACCGATGCCAGATCGAGGTTCGCTTTCCAGTAGGCTTCCAGGGTTCCCACATCGCGCCAGTAAGGTTCCGCATTGGGGTCGGACTGCACGCAGGACAGCGGGAAAGGATGTGCATACGCCATGCCAGCTTTAGTGATTTTCGGAATGATGTCTTTACCGAAGTCGTGGCTGGAGTTTTCGTCTTTGTCATCGTCTTCCAGCAGCTCATAAAGATAATCTGCATCAAAGACATAAATCCCCATGCTGGCGAGCGATTTGGTGTCATCGCCGGGCATGGTTGGCGGGTTCGCCGGTTTTTCAACAAAGTCGATAATTTTGTCGTCGGCATCCACGTGCATCACGCCAAACGCCGTCGCTTCAGCAACGGGCACAGGCAGACACGCTACGGTGCAGCGCGCCCCTTTTTCGACGTGGTCGATGAGCATGTGGGAGTAATCTTGCTTGTAGATATGGTCCCCGGCGAGGATCACGATGTATTCCGCGCTGTAGCGGCGAATGATGTCGAGGTTCTGCGTCACCGCATCCGCCGTTCCGCGGTACCAGTTCTCGCCGTGGACGCGTTGCTGAGCGGGAAGGAGATCGACAAACTCGTTCATCTCTTCGCTGAAGAATGACCAGCCGCGCTGGATATGCTGAACCAGCGTGTGCGACTGATACTGCGTAATGACGCCAATACGGCGAATGCCCGAGTTGAGACAGTTGGAGAGCGCAAAGTCGATGATACGGAACTTACCACCAAAGTGAACGGCCGGTTTCGCGCGCTTGATGGTCAAATCTTTCAGACGGGTACCACGTCCACCCGCAAGTATCAGGGCAACCGTTTTTAATGGTAGCTGGCGCGCCAACATTAAGGGATCGTTCTTCTCTAATCTAACCATGACTAACTCCTTTTTTATCATCTTTGGAATACGCACACTCCGTGCGCAGGCCCGTGCCAGACAGCCATTACTACCGGATTATCCGCTCCGGCAAAGGGGGGAACAGCTCGCCATTCCCCTTCAGGTAAAACAATCGCTGCGACGTCATCCGTCGCGTTCAGCGTGACCAGCCATTTATCCGACAGCAGGATTTGCAGGCGTGGTACACCGTGTTGCCACTCTTGCGCGCTTAAGGGTTGCGCGTCTTGATTCAACCAGCGAACGTTGCCGTCACCCTCTTCCCACCAGCGGTCGGCGGTCAGCGCGGGGATCTGCTGGCGAAGATGGATCAGCGCAGCGGTAAAATGAATCAGCCCGCTGTTGGCTTCACCCCAGTAGAGCCAGGTTAACGTGTTGTCCTGGCAATACGCATTGTTGTTACCGTGCTGGCTATGGCCGTGTTCATCGCCTGCCAGCAGCATCGGCGTGCCCTGCGACAATAAAAGCGTTGTCAGCAAAGCGTGAACGCTGGCGCGTCGCCGCTCGATGACGTCCAGGCTTCCGCCTAACCCTTCTATACCATGATTAAAGCTATGGTTATTGTTAGTGCCATCGCGATTCTCTTCGCCGTTTGCCTCATTGTGTTTCTGATTGAAACAAACGCAGTCCCTGAGCGTAAAACCGTCGTGTGCCGTCAACAGATTGACGGTGGCCGACGGGCGTTTGCCGTCGCGCTTAAAGAGATCGCTTGAAGCGGCAAAGCGTCCGGCGAACTCCCCCAGCGACAGATTCCGTTCCAGCCAGAAGCGGCGCGCGGCATCGCGGTAGTGATCGTTCCACTCGGCAAACAGCGGCGGGAAATTCCCGACCTGATAACCGCCTTCCCCGATGTCCCACGGCTCGGCAATGAGCTTCACGCGCGAGAGCACCGGACAGTTTTTTATCGCCTCAAACAGCGGAGCCTGCTGGCTGAACGCCGGCGTGCGCCCCATTACGGGCGCCAGGTCGAAACGAAAACCGTCGACGTGGAACGTCTCCACCCAGTATTTCAGGCATTCATAAGCAAAATGCGTGACCGCCGGATGGCTGAGGTTGAGCGTGTTACCGCAGCCGGTCCAGTTCTCATAATCGCCATCCTGCCTGATCCAATAATAGCTACGGTTATCAATTCCGCGCATGGAGAGCGTCGGACCGTCGAGATCGCTTTCAGCACTGTGGTTCAGCACGACGTCCAGAATGACCTCAACGCCCGCCGCGTGGAGCGCCTTCACCGCATCGCGAAACTCGTCCCGCGCCTTTTCCGGATGGGCGGCATAGCGCGGCTCAAGCGCGAACATCGCCAGCGGGTTGTAGCCCCAGTAGTTGCTCAGCCCCAGCCGCTGCAGACGCGGCTCGCTGGCAAAATGGGCAACGGGAAGCAGTTCCAGGGCGGTGATGCCGAGGTGCTTCAGGTAGGCGATCATGGTGGGATGCCCGAGCGCCTTATAGGTGCCGCGCATCTCTTTGGGGATCGACGGGTGCAGGTAGGTCAGCCCTTTAACGTGGGCTTCATAAATGACGGTATTGCCCCACGGCGTGTGCGGCGGGGCATCGTCTTCCCAGTCATAAAGATCGTTCACCACCACGCTTTTTGGCGCGACGGGCGCGCTGTCGCGATGGTCAGGCCCGCCGTAGCCCACGTGGAAAAGCGGGTCGTCTTTAAATTCACCGTCCACGCGGTGCGCGCACGGATCAATCAGCAGCTTCGCCGGGTTAAACCAGTGGCCCTGCGCCGGATCCCACGGACCGTGTACGCGAAAGCCATAGTGCATGCCTGGCCGTCCTCCGGCCAGGTAGCCGTGCCAGGTATCCCCCGTGCGCGCGGGTAAATCGTAACGGTGCTCGTTACCTTCCCCGTCAAACACGCACAGTTCTACCCGCTCAGCATGAGCGGAAAAGAGGGTGAAATTGACACCTTTTCCGTCAAAACGCGCGCCAAGCGGTTCGGGTTTACCTGCCGTAAGCTGCGTCATTCGCCCTCCCGCATCAGCCAGATGGTGCCAAGCGGCGGCAGCGTCAGGCTCAGGGAGTTGGGTCGCCCGTGGCTTTCGATGGCATCGCTCTGTACCAGCCCGCCGTTACCGGCGTTGCTGCCGTGATAGTGCATCGAGTCGGTATTCAGGATCTCGCGCCATTTGCCCGGCTGGTTAATGCCGAAGCGGTAGTGTTCGCGCGGCACCGGCGTGAAGTTGCTGGCGACGATGATCTCGTTACCCGCTTTGTCACGACGCACAAAGACAAACACCGAGCGCTCGTGGTCGTCCACCACCAGCCACTCAAAGCCGTACGGATCGAAGTCGAGCTCGTGCAGCGCTTTGTGGTGGCGGTAGGTCAGGTTCAGGTCGCGCACCAGACGCTGCACCCCGTGGTGCCAGTTGTCGCCGCCTTCCAGCAGGTGCCAGTCGAGGCTGGCGTCGTGGTTCCACTCGCGTCCCTGTGCGAACTCATTGCCCATAAACAGCAGTTTCTTGCCCGGGAAGGCAAACATCCAGCCGTAGTAGGCGCGCAGGTTGGCAAACTTCTGCCACGCGTCGCCCGGCATGCGGTCGAGAATCGATTTTTTGCCGTGCACCACTTCATCGTGCGACAGCGGCAGCATGAAGTTTTCGGTGTAGTTGTAGAGCATCCCGAACGTCAGCTTATCGTGATGATACTTACGGTGAACCGGATCCAGCTTCATGTAGTCGAGCGTGTCGTGCATCCAGCCCAGGTTCCACTTGTACCAGAACCCCAGGCCGCCTAATGACGGCGGACGGGAGACGCCCGCAAAGTCGGTCGACTCTTCCGCCATGGTCACGGCACCGTCCACCTGTTCGCCGATAATGCGGTTGGTATTGCGCAGGAATTCAATCGCTTCCAGGTTTTCACGGCCGCCAAACTCGTTCGGGATCCACTCACCCTCTTTGCGGCTGTAGTCGCGGTAGATCATCGACGCCACCGCATCGACGCGCAGGGCGTCAATGCCAAACCGCTCGATCCAGTACAGGGCATTCCCGACCAGGTAGTTTGCGACCTCACGGCGACCGTAGTTGTAGATCAGCGTGTTCCAATCCTGGTGATAGCCTTCGCGCGGGTCGCTGTGCTCGTACAGCTTCGTGCCGTCAAACTCTGCCAGCGCGAAATCATCCGATGGGAAATGTCCCGGCACCCAGTCGAGGATGACGTTCAGCCCGGCGGCGTGCGCGGCATCAATGAAATAGCGGAAGTCATCGCGGGTGCCAAAGCGGCGCGTTGGCGCATACAGCCCGGTAGGCTGATAGCCCCAGCTGCCGTCGAACGGGTGCTCGTTGACCGGCAGCAGCTCAAGGTGGGTAAAGCCCATCCATTTGGCATAGGGCACCAGCTGGTCGGCAAGCTCACGGTAGCTGAGCCAGAAGTTGTTATCGGTGTGGCGACGCCAGGAGCCAAGGTGTACCTCATAGACGGAGATGGGCGCGTCAAAACGGTTGGCCTGTTTACGCTCCTCCGTCTGGACGACCTTCTCCGGCAGGCCGCAAATCAGCGACGCGGTATCCGGGCGCATCTGCGCTTCGAAGGCATACGGGTCGGCTTTAATGCGCAGCTTGCCGTTAGCGTCGATCATCTCGAATTTATAAAGCTGCCCGGGGTGCGCTCCGGGGATAAACAGCTCCCAGATGCCGCTTTCCCGGCGCAGGCGCATCGGATGGCGGCGACCGTCCCAGTAGTTGAACTGGCCGACAACGGAGACGCGCTGGGCGTTAGGCGCCCACACGGAGAACCGCGTGCCGGTAATGCCGTCCATGGTATCGGCATGGGCACCCAGGGTTTCATAAGGGCGAAGATGCGTTCCTTCGGAGAGCAGCCAGGCGTCCATCTCTTTAAGCAGAGGGCCGAAGCTGTAAGGATCGTCAATCAGGTTTTGCTGACCGTGCCAGAGAACGGCGAGCTGATAGCGAAAAGGGTTTTTACGGCGGGGCATTACGCCCGAGAAAAAGCCACGGGAATCGAGGCATTCAAGATTACCGACCTTGCGGCCGGTTTTGGGTTCAATCACCCAGACTTCTGTGGCATCCGGTAACAGTGCCCTAACTTCAAGGCCGTCCTCAGTTTGATGCATCCCAAGCACAGAAAAGGGGTCAGCAAAATGACCCGCAATAAGCGCATTAATCACGTCTCTATCCACACGATCGGACATGGTATTCATCCTGTTTTTTATGTCGTCCTTTTTAAGCGCTCCGGGACGACTTTTAATGTGACCTGAACGGGACAGCACAAAAATGTGCATCCATTCTGCTCCGTTCGAACCTCAGGTAAGAAATGACTCTTCCTTAAAGCATAGCCAACGCTCTAGATGACTCCTGATAAAAAATAAGACATACGCGTGTTACTCCATGTAGTACGCAAAAAAAAGGGGTGAAAATCACCCCCGGTAGTTAACAAATTATTACGCCAGCTGGCGCAGCATGCGACGCAGCGGCTCGGCGGCGCCCCACAGGAGCTGGTCGCCGACGGTGAACGCGGAGAGATACTCCGGCCCCATGTTCAGCTTGCGCAGACGGCCAACCGGCGTGGTCAGCGTGCCGGTAACGGCAGCCGGGGTCAGCTCGCGCATGGTGATATCGCGATCGTTTGGTACCACTTTCGCCCACGGGTTGTGCGCGGCCAGCAGCTCTTCCACGGTCGGAATAGACACATCTTTTTTCAGTTTAATGGTGAAGGCCTGGCTGTGGCAGCGCAGCGCGCCGATACGCACGCACAGACCGTCAACCGGAATGGTGTTCGCGGTCGCGAGGATTTTGTTAGTCTCAGCCTGGCCCTTCCACTCTTCGCGGGTCTGGCCGTTATCCAGCTGTTTGTCGATCCACGGGATCAGGCCACCGGCCAGCGGTACGCCGAAGTTATCCACCGGAAGCTCGCCGCTGCGGGTCAGGTGAGTGACCTTACGTTCAATATCGAGGATCGCGGACGCCGGGTTTGCCAGCTCGGTCGCGACGCTTTGGTGCAGCTGGCCCATCTGGGTCAGCAGCTCGCGCATATGACGCGCGCCGCCGCCGGACGCCGCCTGGTAGGTCGCCACGGAGACCCACTCAACCAGATCCTGCGCGAACAGGCCGCCGAGGGACATCAGCATCAGGCTGACGGTACAGTTACCGCCGACAAAGGTTTTCACGCCGTTGTTCAGGCCGTCGGTGATGACGCCCTGGTTTACCGGGTCGAGAATGATGATGGCATCGTCTTTCATGCGCAGCGAAGAAGCCGCGTCAATCCAGTAGCCCTGCCAGCCGCTTTCACGCAGCTTTGGATAGATTTCGTTGGTATAATCGCCGCCCTGGCACGTCACAATAATGTCGAGTGCCTTCAGCGCTTCCAGATCGTAAGCATCCTGCAACGTGCCTGTGGTACCACCAAAGGACGGAGCAGCCTGGCCGAGCTGGGAAGTGGAGAAGAAGACCGGGCGGATAGCGTCGAAATCGCGCTCTTCAACCATGCGTTGCATGAGTACAGAGCCGACCATACCGCGCCAGCCGATAAAACCAACGTTTTTCATAGCATTTTTTTCCTGCTGAGGGTGTGTGCTGATTGTGCAAGCCAGTATTGAACTGGGATATGCTTCACATTACAAAATGCTGCCAAAGTCGCAAGCGAAATTAATCGATGATTGCCCGGCAATCAGAAAAAGCGCTAATCATCGAAATAACACTACTAAGTATCAGGGATAATTTAAAGATGAGTGAAATCATTTCCGCGGCGGTTTTATTGATCCTGATTATGGATCCACTGGGAAACCTGCCTATCTTCATGTCGGTGCTGAAGCACACCGAGCCGAAGCGCCGCCGGGCGATTATGATCCGCGAGCTGCTCATCGCCCTGCTGGTGATGTTTATCTTCCTGTTTGCCGGTGAGAAAATTCTCGCATTCCTCAACCTGCGCGCCGAAACCGTTTCGATTTCCGGCGGGATTATTCTGTTCCTGATTGCCATTAAGATGATTTTCCCGAGCGCGGAAGGCAGCAGCAGCGGCCTGCCCGCGGGTGAAGAGCCGTTTATCGTGCCGCTGGCGATTCCACTCGTCGCCGGGCCAACGATTCTGGCCACGCTGATGCTGCTGTCGCATCAGTATCCGAACCAGATGAGCCATCTGGTGATTGCCCTGCTGATCGCCTGGGGCGGGACGTTTATCATCCTGCTGCAGTCGTCGCTGTTCCTGCGCCTGCTGGGTGAGAAAGGGGTGAACGCGCTGGAACGCCTGATGGGGCTGATTCTGGTGATGATGGCAACGCAGATGTTCCTGGACGGGATCCGCGCGTGGATGAAGGGATGACTTTCTCCCTCTCCCTGTGGGAGAGGGGCGGGGTGAGGGCATCAGGCCGCAGAGGACTACCCATCTACCCCTTACGAATCAAATACCGGTACGGCAGCGCTTCGGTCTGCTGTGCCACCAGTTCATGCTCCATAAAGGTACAAAAGCCGGGAATATCGCGGGTCGTGGCCGGGTCGTCGGCAATAATCAGCAGCGTTTCACCGGTCTGCATGTTGCGCACGGTTTTGCGTACCATCATTACCGGCTCCGGGCAGCGAAGGCCCTGGGCATCAAGAGTGTGGTCTGGGCTGGAAAACAGGTCGGTCATGGTCTTCTCGGTCTGGTAAAAACGGCTGTAGTTTACGCCCGGTTGCGATCAATGCAAACCAGGTTAACGATTGCGTAAAAACTAACCATTGCAATGTCCTGACAAAGCAGTATCATGCTGCGGTTTTTATTGGGTTCCCTCACCCCAACGTATAAAAAGGTCACAATATGACGTCGTTTTCTGAATCACAGCGCGTAAAAGCGTTGTTCTGGCTTTCGCTTTTCCATTTGCTGGTGATCACCTCCAGCAACTATCTGGTGCAGCTGCCGATCTCCATCTTTGGTTTTCACACCACCTGGGGCGCATTCAGCTTCCCGTTTATTTTCCTCGCGACGGATTTGACCGTGCGTATCTTTGGCGCACCGCTGGCTCGCCGTATTATTTTTTCGGTCATGCTCCCGGCGCTGTTCATCTCGTACGTGGTTTCGTCTCTGTTTTATATGGGAAGCTGGCAGGGCTTTGAGGCGTTAACCCACTTCAACCTGTTTGTTGCCCGTATCGCTGCCGCAAGCTTTATGGCCTACGCGCTGGGGCAGATCCTCGACGTGCACGTGTTTAACCGCCTGCGTCAGAATCATCGCTGGTGGATGGCGCCAACCGCCTCCACGCTGTTCGGTAACGTGAGCGATACGCTGGCCTTCTTCTTCATCGCCTTCTGGCGCAGCCCGGATGCGTTCATGGCCGAACACTGGATGGAAATCGCGCTGGTGGACTACTGCTTCAAGGTCCTCATCAGCATTGTTTTCTTCCTGCCGATGTACGGCGTGCTGCTCAATATGCTGCTGAAAAGGCTGGCAGATAAATCTGAAATCACGGCATTGCAGGCTGGTTAAGGGTTCGCTTTATCAGTTGTGATAAGATGAACGAATGAGCCGTTATGGCCGTTTATCGAAAGGAAGAAGTCAATGCGCAATCTGGTTAAATATGTCGGGATTGGCCTGCTGGTTGTGGGTCTTGCAGCCTGTGATAACAGCGACACGAAAACGCCTGCTCAGGGCGCATCCGCAGAGAGCAACGCGACCGGCCAGCCGGTGAATCTGATGGATGGCAAACTCAGCTTCTCTCTGCCAGCCGATATGACCGATCAGAGCGGCAAGCTGGGCACCCAGGCGAACAACATGCACGTTTACTCCGACGCAACCGGGCAGAAAGCGGTTATTGTGATTGTGGGCGACGACACCAGCGAAGACCTGGCCGTCCTGTCCAAACGTCTGGAAGATCAGCAGCGCGGCCGCGATCCTCAGCTGCAGGTCGTGACCAATAAATCCATCGAGCTGAAAGGCCACACGCTGCAACAGCTCGACAGCATCATCTCTGCAAAAGGCCAGACCGCATACTCTTCTGTGGTGCTGGGCAAGGTTGATAACAAACTGCTGACCCTGCAGATCACCCTGCCAGCCGAAGATCAGCAGAAAGCGCAGACGGCTGCTGAAAACATTATTAACACCATCGTGATCCAGTAACGCTTCACGATGATGACGTGGCCTCCGGTGCCTGCACCGGGGGCCATTTTTTTAGCCGCCACGTCAGCAGGAGCGCAATCACCACCAGCCCCGCCGCGGCAAGATAGATCACCGGAACTCCTGCCCAGGCCATCACCAGCCCCGCCAGCGGGCCGGTAATCCCTAAAGACATATCCATAAACACCGTATAGGTCGCCAGCGCTGCCCCCTGGTTCTGCTGCGGCACGGCTTTTACCGCCACCACGCCCAGCGCCGGGAAGACCAGGGAAAAGCCAGCCCCCGCGAGAAACACGCCCACTTTCGCGACCCAGGGCACCATCGCTATTCCGGTCAGCAGCAGCCCGACAATCTCTATCGCAAAGCAGATCATCGCCACGTTCAGCCCGCCAAGGCGGTTGATGCCGTTAGGGAAAAGCAGGCGGGCGCCAACAAACGCACAGCTAAACAGGGTTAACGCAAAGGCAGCGCCGTCCCAGCCTTTGGCGTCGTAGAACAGGGTAATGAAGGTCGCGATTACGCCAAAGCCGGTGGTCGCCAGCGCCAGCGCCATGCCGTACGGCCAGACGCGCCCCAGCACCGCCCGAAACGGCAGCGGCTTGCCTTTGCTGGCCTTAACTTTCGGACGCGGCAGCGCAAAGAGGATTGCCAGCAGCGCGACCGCCATAATGGTGATAGCCAGCCCATACAGCCCGCCAAGCGCATAGCAGGCCACGCCGAGCGGCGCCCCGAGCGCCATCGCACCGTAGGTGACAATCCCGTTCCAGGAGATCACCCGGCCAATGTGGGGCGCGCCTACCACCCCCACGCCCCACAGCGTTGAGCCGGTTCCCGCCAGACTTTGCCCGATGCCCAAAATGACGCGGCCCAGGCAGAGCAGCGCCAGGCTGACCAGCGGCCAGTGGCCGGTTGCGGCAGCCAGCAGATAGCTCAGGCCACTGAGAAAACAGCCGCACAGTCCCACCACCACGATGCTTTTTGGACCGAACGTATCCGCGTAGCGCCCGGCATGCGGGCGGCTGAGGAGCGTGGCGAAATATTGCAGGCTTATCACCAGCCCCGCCCAGAAGGCGCTGAAGCCCATCACGTCATGGACATAGCCCGGCAGGACCGCCAGCGGCAGGCCAATGGTCAGATAGCTGGCAAAGTTGAAAATCACAACGGAAACGATGCGCAGATTGAGGCGCAGTCCGCTCAGTGCCGGTTCAGCGGCAGGTTCGGGCATGGGGTTCTACCTGGATTTTTTACAACAGTGTTTCACTATTACCACGGCGCAATAAGAAAATCAGCCCCGACTTTCAGATTAACGGTGCCAGACGAAGCGAAGCCCGGGCACTACACTTATCGGGTCATCATATTAAGGAACACGCATGATCGCTAACCCGTCCGACAAAGCAGGACTCCACATCTTATTAAAACTCGCCTGTCTGGTGGTTATCCTTGCGGGTATCCATGCTGCCGCTGACATTATTGTTCAGCTCCTGCTGGCGCTCTTTTTTGCCATCGTGCTTAATCCTCTGGTCACCTGGTTTTTACGCCGGGGCGTCAGCCGTCCGGTAGCCATCACCATCGTGGTTATTGTCATGCTGATTGGCCTTACGGCGCTCTTCGGCGTGCTGGCGGCATCGCTGAGCGAATTCTCCACCATGCTGCCGCAGTACAACAAAGAGCTGACGCGTAAAATTGTCGCGCTGCAGGAGATGGTGCCCTTCCTTAATCTGCATATCTCACCCGAACGGATGCTGCGCAGGATGGACTCCGAGAAGGTCATGACCTACGCCACCACCTTGATGACGGGGCTTTCCGGCGCGATGGCCAGCATTCTGCTGCTGGTCATGACGGTGGTGTTTATGCTGTTCGAAGTCCGCCACGTCCCCTATAAGCTGCGCTTTGCGCTGAACAATCCGCAAATTCACATTGCCGGGTTACACCGGGCCCTGAAGGGCGTCTCCAAATATCTGGCGCTGAAAACGCTCCTGAGCGTATGGACCGGGGTGATTGTCTGGCTGGGGCTGATGCTGATGGACGTGCAGTTCGCGCTGATGTGGGGCGTGCTGGCCTTTCTGCTGAACTACGTGCCCAATATTGGCGCGGTGCTTTCCGCCGTGCCGCCGATGATTCAGGCGTTTCTGTTTAACGGCTTCTACGAATGCATGCTGGTCGGCGCGCTGTTCCTCGTGGTGCATATGGTGCTGGGCAATATTCTTGAGCCGCGCATGATGGGACACCGTCTGGGCATGTCGACGCTGGTGGTCTTTTTATCCTTACTGATTTGGGGATGGCTGCTGGGCCCGGTCGGTATGCTGCTGTCGGTCCCCCTTACCAGCGTATGTAAAATCTGGATGGAAACCACCAAAGGCGGCAGCAAGCTGGCGATCCTGCTCGGCCCGGGGAGGCCGAAAAGCCGATTACCCGGGTAACGGACCCGCCTGTACAGGTAGGTTTAAACCGTCAGTAATACATCATGAATTACCGCGTCCCTAATCCGTCGCGGTATTTTTATTTGCGTTAAGGCGATATTCATTCCGGTTTTAATTACGCCGCGCGCATTACGTTCAAACGCAATTCATGATTTAACGCAAATTATAAAAAATGAAATCCTTATTTATTTTCCATGCTATTATTCCCGCCTTCGCTTCAACGTAATGTAACCATTAATATTGATTAAAAATTACACCTGGCGATAACAAAAAGCCGGATGAGTATTATTTGTAAAAACCACTGCCTTTAATTGTTATTATTGATATGGAGTTGTTGATGAAAAAGATCGTTAAATGGTGTGCTGCTGCCGTATTCGTTGGCGCGCTGGCAGGCTGCGCGCGTACCGCGCCAATCGCTCAGGTTCACTCTATTGTAAGCGCGGGCCATACTGCCGATCAGGTAAAAACGGCAATTTTGAAAGCAGGCCAAAAACGCGACTGGATCATGACGGAAACCGGCCCGGGAATGATTAAGGGGCGTCTGCAGTCACGCGATCACTCGGTCCAGGTGAGTATTCCGTACACGGCCACAAGCTATTCAATCAACTATGAAAACAGTCTTAACCTGAAAGCGGCAGACGGTAAAATCCACAAAAATTATAACCGCTGGGTGAATAACCTCGACCACGACATTCAGCTGAACCTCTCCGCTGGCGCCGCGCTGTAATTTTTTTCTAAAGTCGGGCCGCGTATGGCCCGATAACCTCTCTTTATTGCCCTCAAAGGTTACGCAGGAATGTACGAAAAGGACACACTCAGCGCACTGGATGCCATTACCGAAGCGCAACGCATCGCCTTTGCCCCGATGTTATTCCAGACTGCGCTTTGTCTGCGTAACTCAGGCGTTCTCGCCTGGCTCGATAAACAAGGAAAAGAGGGGGCAAGCCTCGAGGAAATAACCGAACACAGCACGCTCGGCAGCTATGGCGTCAGCGTACTGCTGGATATGGGATTAAGCGGTCGAATCGTTACCCAACAGAATGGACGTTATTTCCTGGCAAAAGTGGGCCATTTTTTACTGCACGACGAAATGACCCGCGTAAATATGGATTTCACCCAGGACGTTTGTTATCAGGGGCTATTTCACCTGGCGGACGCCCTGCAGGAGGAAAAACCGGCCGGATTAGCCGTGTTTGGCAACTGGCCAACCATCTACCCGGCGTTATCCCAATTACCAGCTCCGGCGAAAGAGAGCTGGTTCGCCTTCGATCATTACTATTCTGACGCCGCTTTTGACGCTGCTTTGCCATATATATTCGCAAGCTCGCCGACAAAATTGTACGATGTGGGCGGAAATACGGGTAAATGGTCGTTACGCTGCTGCCGCTATGACGAAAATGTTGCCGTGACGATCCTCGATCTGCCGCAGCAGATAGCGCTGGCGCAGGAAAACATCGCAAAAGCAGGTTTTTCTCATCGTATTGCATTCCATGCTGTCGATATGCTTAGCCCAGCAACATTGCCGGGTGACGCCGACGTCTGGTGGATGAGCCAGTTCCTGGATTGTTTCTCTCCGGATCAGATTGTCGCCATGCTGGCGCGCGTCGCACAGGCCATGAAGCCAGGCGCACGTTTGTGCATCATGGAGCTTTTCTGGGATGCTCAGAAATTTGAAGCAGCCTCTTTCAGCCTGAATGCCACCTCGCTCTATTTCACCTGTATGGCGAATGGCAATAGCCGGTTTTACAGCGTAGAGAAGTTTTATCGCTACCTGGAGAGCGCAGGTTTCAACGTTGAACAGCGGCTGGACAACCTCGGGGTCGGTCATACCCTGCTGATATGCACCAAACGTGAACAATAGAGCAGCTTAGCTGCCCGGGTGGCCCAGCCTGCCCCTTGAATACGGTTTTTTTGTCGCGGACGCGCGTAGATGAAATTTTCACTGAACATTATCGACTGGCGGGCGAGAGCGCCAGGACTCAGCGATGCCACAGAGTGGCAGGCGTGGTCACGCCTGCAGCTGACCGTCGATCCAGCGGCCCCGCTTCCCAGCCTGACCGCTTTACCCATGATGACCGCGCGCCGCCTCAACTCAGGCAGTAAGCTGGCGGTGGATATTGGTCTTGCCATGCTGCAAAACCACGCCATTGATGCCGTCGTCTATTCCAGCCGCCACGGCGAGCTGGAGCGCAACGACCGTATTCTGCATGCCCTGGCGACCGGGCAGTCCGTTTCACCCACCGACTTCGCGATGTCCGTGCACAATTCCGCGGTGGGCAATCTTACGATTACCGCACGCCAGGCCATCGTTTCGTCATCCATTTCTGCCGGACTGGACACCTTCCAGCAGGCCTTATGTGAAGTGCTGAGCCTGCTGCAGGCGGGCTATTCCCGCGTCCTGCTGGTCGATTTTGACGGCGCGCTGCCGGAATTTTACCATCCGGCGCTACCGCCGCAGATGCCCACCTGGCCCTACGCGCTGGCGCTGGTGATTGAATCCGGCAACGGATTGCAGTGTGAAACCCGTAGCGGCAGCACGGGTGAAGAACCCGCCCTGCCGCAAAGCCTGATGTTCCTGCAGCGCTATCTCAGCGAGGAGCGTCAGTTCGTGGTGCCCGGCGAACGTTTGCTGTGGCAATGGACGCGCGCATGAACCGCCTGGCTGCCCGAATTAACTGGCTATGGCGCCTGGCGATGACCGGCTTCTGCTTCGCGCTGTTTGGCGTGGGCGGGCTGCTGCTGTCGCTGGTCTGGTTCAACCTGCTGCTCATCGTCCAGCGCGACCGCGCCAGCCGTCGTCGCCTCGCGCGTCGCAGCATTGCGGCCAGCTTCCGCTTCTTCCTGACCGTAGCGCGCGGCCTCGGCGTACTGGACTATCGCATTCACAATCTTGACGCGCTGCGCAGCGATCGGGGTTGTCTGGTGGTGGCTAACCACCCCACGTTAATAGACTACGTGATTCTGGCGTCGGTGATGCCCGAAACCGACTGCCTGGTGAAAAGCGCGCTGCTGCGCAATCCCTTTGTCAGCGGCGTCATCCGCGCGGCGGATTACCTGATTAACAGCGAAGCCGAGCCCCTGCTCGCGACCAGCCAGCAGCGTCTGGCTCAGGGCGACACGCTGTTAATCTTCCCGGAAGGCACGCGTACCCGGTTTGGCGAGGCTATCTCCCTCCAGCGCGGCGCGGCAAATATCGCCGTGCGCTGTAACAGCGATCTGCGGGTGGTGCTGATCCACTGTAGCGAACATCTGCTGGATAAAAAAAGCCGCTGGTATGATGTACCGCCAGAAAAACCTTTTTTCACCGTGGATGTCCGCGACCGCGTGAACATCGACGAATTTTACGATGCAAATGAACAAGAACCGGCGCTGGCGGCAAGGCAGTTAAACCGGCATCTGCAGCATCGATTAACATCAGGCCTTCAATCTTTGTCAGGAATTAATGATGCAAGCGCTTTATCTTGAAATTAAGAATCTCATAATCACCACGCTGAATCTGGACGAGCTTACCGCAGAGGATATTGATACCGATGCCGCGCTGTTTGGCGATGGGCTGGGTCTGGACTCCATTGACGCGCTGGAACTGGGTCTGGCGGTAAAAAACCAGTATGGCGTGGTGCTTTCTGCCGAAAGCGAAGAGATGCGCCAGCACTTCTTTTCCGTCGCCACGCTGGCGTCCTTTATCAACGCTCAACGCGCCTGAGATGTGAACGATGACTGAACAAGAAACCATTTATCAGGAAGTCTGCGGCCTGCTGACCAGGCTCTTTGAAATCGACCCGCAGGACATTACGCCCGAAGCCCGTCTTTACGAAGACCTGGAGCTGGACAGCATTGACGCGGTGGACATGATTGTTCATCTGCAGAAGAAAACGGGCAAGAAAATCAAGCCGGAAACCTTCAAGTCGGTTCGTACCGTTCAGGATGTGGTAGACGCCGTCGAACAGCTTCTGCGCGAAGAGTAAGACCTCGTGCGTGGTGGACGGACGTTCCCGGTCATCCCACTGCTGACAGGGCTGATGCTGCTGGCGTGGCCCTTCCTGATTGGATTTGGGCTGACGCACAACAGCCTGCAGTGGCTGTTGCCGGTGATGGCGCTGGTATTGCTGCTGCGGCTGCGCCAGGCGCGGCGGAACGCTGGCCCGATGCGGTATGTGGTGCAGTGCGTGGCGCTCGCGGGCATCGCGCTCTGCGCGGCAAGCTACCTGCTGAAAACCCACCAGTGGCTGCTGTTCTACCCCGTGGTCGTCAACCTTGTGATGCTGGCCGTGTTCGGGGGTTCGCTGTGGACCGCGATGCCGCTGGTCGAACGGCTTGCGCGCCTGCGCGAGCCAAACCTGCCCCCGGAGGGCGTGCGCTATACCCGCAAGGTGACCCTCGTCTGGTGCGGCTTTTTCATCGGAAACGGCGCGATGGCGCTGTTCACCGTGCTCCACGGCGACATGCATCTGTGGATGCTGTGGAACGGTATGGTGGCCTACATCCTGATGGGGACGCTGATGGCGACAGAGTGGCTGGTGCGCCAGCGGGTGATTAAAAAAGAGATGCACAATGACTAACCCCCTTCCGCTGGGCCAGTGGTTAAATGCGCCCCGCCCTGACGATACGCCCGTTGCCTGGCTTGACGATCGTACCTGGACGCTTGGCCAGTTGCGCCACGACGTGACCTTGCTGGTCGACACCCTGCGTCAGCAGGATGGCGAGCGCTGGGCGCTGTGCTTTGAAAACAGCTACCTGTTTATCGTTGCGCTGCTGGCCTCGCTGCATGCTGGTAAAACGCCGGTCATCCCCGGCCATAGCCGCGTCTCGCAGCTTGAAGAACAGCAGTCGTTGTTTAGCGGCGTTCTGAGCGATCGGACTCTCGGTTTCCATGGCAAGCTGATTGTGGTGGCCTCCAGCCATCAGACGGCTAGCCGCTGGGCGCCCCTGCCGGAGATTGACGAAAGCCGCTTCGTTGAGCTGTTCACCTCCGGCTCCACGGGTACTCCGCGCCGGGTGATTAAGCACATCGTCAGCCTGGATCGCGAAGCCCGTCTGCTGGCTGACCGCTTCGGCGAACGTCTGACCGGCTGTAGCGTTGTCGCCTCGGTCGTACCGCAACACCTGTACGGCCTGACATTCCGCATCGTATTGCCGATGGCGCTGGGGCTGCCGCTGCATGCCGCGATGCTCTACTACGCTGAACAGCTGGCCGCCCTTCCTCATGACAGACATTACCTGTTCATCAGCAGCCCGGCGTTCCTGAAGCGCCTGGATACGGAACTGCCCGCGCCGCCCGTCAGAATGCTGATTTCAGCAGGGGGCATGCTGCCCTGGTGTGACGTTTCCACCACCGCGGGCTGGCTTAACATCTGCCCGGATGAAATTTATGGCAGCACCGAAACCGGGATCCTCGCCTGGCGCCATCGCCAGCAGGATAACGTCCCGTGGCTTGCCTTCCCCGGCGTTATCTTCCATCAGGAAGATGACGCCTGTCGCGTCACGTCGCCATTGATCCACGAGGCTGAAGGACTCCAGCTGGACGATATCCTGAACTTCGACAGCGAGGGGCTGTTCAGCATCGCCGGTCGTCGCGGGCGGGTGGTCAAAATTGAAGAAAAGCGCATCTCGCTTAACGAGATCGAACGTCGCCTGCTGGAGCTCGACGGCATTTGCGAAGCGGCGGCGCTGCCGGTCACGCGCGGAGGCCGTCAGGGGATTGGCGCACTGCTGGTGCTGGACGAAGCGGTTCGCCAGCGCGGGTATATGCAGGATAAAAAAGCGCAGGAGTTCGCCTGGCGTCGCGCCCTGCTGCCGTGGCTTGAGCCGGTCGCCGTTCCGCGCTACTGGCGCATTGTCGATGAAATGCCGGTAAACAGTATGAACAAGCGTGTCTATGCGCAGTTAGAGGAGTTATTTCATGAAAATTCCTGAAATTGAGCGCCGCCAGACACAGCCGGAGAAGCTGGAAATCATTTTGCATCTCGACGCGGCGCTGTTCTGGTTTCAGGGCCATTTTGCCGTACAGCCGCTGCTGCCCGGCGTTGCGCAGCTTGACTGGGTGATGCACTACGCCACAACGTTACTGGCGCCGGGCTACCGCTTTCACAGCATTCAAAACGTGAAGTTCCAGGCGCCTCTGCTGCCGGAAACCACGGTGACGCTGGTGCTTGAGTGGCATGCCGAACGTCAGATGCTGACCTTCAGCTACCAGCGTCACGCCGGGGCGGAGCGCCATACCGCCAGCAGCGGGAAAATTCGGCTATGTCAGTAACCTTTCGCCCCTGCGTGCTGATCCCGTGCTACAACCACGGCGCCATGATCGCCCGCGTGCTGTCGCGTCTCGCGCCGTTCGGCCTGCCGTGCCTGGTGGTGGATGACGGCAGCGAAGCGATCACCCGTCAGGAGCTCGAACGCCTTGCGGCAGAACAGCCGCAGATGACGCTGGTCCGTCTGGCACAAAACGCCGGGAAAGGTGCCGCGGTCATCAGGGGGCTGGAGGAGTGCGCGCGCGTGGGCTATACCCACGCCGTGCAGGTGGACGCGGACGGTCAACACGCCATTGAAGATATCCCCAAACTGCTGGCGCTGGCGGAGCGCCACCCGGATGCGCTGATTTCCGGCCAGCCCATTTACGATGATTCCATTCCGCGCTCGCGGCTCTACGGACGCTGGGTAACCCACGTCTGGGTGTGGATTGAGACCTTATCCCTGCAGCTTAAAGACAGCATGTGCGGCTTTCGGGTCTATCCGGTCTCGCCCACGCTGCGGCTGGCAGCGCGTGAAACGCTCGGCAAACGGATGGACTTTGACACCGAAGTGATGGTCCGTCTTTACTGGCAGGGCAACACCAGCATCTTTCTGCCAACCCGCGTCACCTACCCGCAGGACGGGTTGTCCCACTTCGACGCGTTAAAAGATAACGTGCGGATCTCCCTGATGCATACCCGGCTGTTCTTCGGCATGCTGCCCCGCATGCCCGGCCTGCTTTTCCGTCGACGCCGCCAGCACTGGGCGCAGCAGGACGAGGTCAAAGGCCTGTGGGGGATGCGCCTGATGCTGCGCGTCTGGAAGCTGATGGGCCGCCGGGCCTTTACCGTGCTGCTGTGGCCGGTAATCGGCGTGTACTGGCTTATCGCGCGTCCGGCGCGCCAGGCCTCGCGGCAGTGGATTGAGAGAGTGAAGCAAGAGCTGCGTCAGCGGAACATGCCCGTTCCCCCGCGGCTCAACAGCTTTTTCCATTTCATGCGCTTCGGCAACGCGATGCTGGATAAAGTCGCCAGCTGGCGCGGTGAGCTGAAGTTTGATCGCGACGTGGTCTTTGCCCCCGGCGCGAGCGAAACGCTTAATATCGCGGCGCCGCAGGGCAAGCTGCTGCTGGCCTCGCATCTTGGCGACGTTGAGGCCTGCCGGGCGCTGGCCCAGCTGGACGGCAGCAAAACTATCACCGCCCTGGTCTTCAGCGAGAACGCCCGGCGCTTTAAGCAAATCATGAGCGAAATGGCGCCCCAGGCGGGCGTGAATTTGATGTCGGTTACCGATATCGGCCCGGACACCGCGATTGCCATCAAAGAGAAGCTTGAGCGGGGAGAATGGGTCGCGATTGTGGGCGACCGCATCGCGGTGAATCCGCAGCGTGGCGGCGAGTGGCGCGTGATCTGGAGTCCGTTCATGGGCCAGCCAGCGCCGTTCCCCCAGGGGCCGTTTATCCTGGCCTCCATCCTGCGCTGCCCGGTGGTGCTGATTTTTGCCCTGCGCCAGCAGGGTAAGCTCGTCCTGCACAGCGAACCGTTTGCCGACCCGCTGCGCCTGCCGCGCGGAGAACGCCAGCAGGCGCTGCAGGAGACCGTCGATCGCTACGCGCAGCGGCTGGAGCATTACGCCCTCATGTCGCCGCTCGACTGGTTTAATTTTTTCGATTTCTGGCATCTGCCAGAGTCCAGAGAGAAGGAGTAAAGGGTGCTGACCGATCCCCGCTTTACGACTGAAGTTGAGATCACCGTTCCGTTCCACGACGTCGATATGATGGGCGTGGTCTGGCACGGTAACTATTTCCGCTACTTTGAGATCGCCCGCGAGGCGCTGCTCAATCAGTTTGACTATGGCTATCGCCAGATGAAGGCCTCCGGCTACGTCTGGCCCGTCGTCGATACCCGGGTGAAATACCGCGATGCGGTGACCTTTGAGCAGCGTATTCGCGTCCGCGCGCACGTTGAAGAGTATGAAAACCGCCTGCGCATTGCCTATCAAATTTTCGATGCGCAGACCGGCAAACGCACCACCACCGGTTACACCATCCAGGTGGCGGTAGAAGAAGCGACCCGCGAAATGTGCTTTGTGAGTCCGGCAATACTGTTTGAACGTATGGGAGTAACGCCATGAAATGGTTGCCTTTGCTGGCGCTGATCGTCAGCCCGCTGGTCAGCGCCGTGACGCTGGATGAACTGCAGCAGCGCTTCACCGGGCAGCCCGTCGTGCGCGCGCACTTCGAACAGGTTCGCACCATAAAAGATATGCCGCAGCCGCTGCGCTCGCAGGGCGAGATGCTGATCGCCCGCGACAGCGGCCTGCTGTGGGATCAAAAAGCGCCGTTTCCGATGACGCTCCTGCTGGACGACAAGCGGATGGTTCAGGCCATTAACGGCCAGCCGCCGCAGACCGTCACCGCCGACAATAATCCGCAGATGTTCCAGTTCAACCATCTTCTGCGGGCCCTGTTCCAGGCCGACCGCAGGGTGCTTGAAGAGAACTTCCGCATCGATTTTAAAGACCTGGGCGCGGGCCGCTGGTCGCTGGTGCTTACGCCAAAAACGACGCCGCTGGACAAGATTTTCGCCACCCTCGATCTGGGCGGCGCGACCTATCTGGAGACGATTCGCCTCAACGACAAACAGGGTGACCGTACCGATATCGCCCTTTCACGCCACCAACTGACGCCCGCCAGCCTGACCGATGACGAACGCCAACGCTTTGCCGCACCGTAAATCCCTGCGCCCGGCGCTGCTGTGGGCCACGCTATGCCTGATTCTGCTGGGCGTGCTGCTGTCGCTGCTGCCCGGCGCGCGTCTGAACAGCAGCGTGCTGGCCATGCTGCCGAAGCAGACGCTGGGGGCGATCCCGCCGGCGCTCAACGACGGGTTTATGCAGCGTCTCGACCGCCAGCTGGTCTGGATGGTCAGCCCCGGCAAAGAGCCCGATCCGCGCGTGGCGCAGCAGTGGCTGGCGCTGCTGCAAAGCAGCGATTCGCTCAGCGAGGTCAAAGGCCCGATGGACGCCGCCGGGCAGAAGGCCTGGGGAGAGTTCTTCTGGCAGCACCGAAATGGCCTGATCGATCCCGCCACCCGCGCCCGCCTGCAAAACGGCGGAGAAGCGCAGGCGCAGTGGATTTTATCTCAGCTCTATTCGGCCTTTTCCGGCGTCAGCGGCAAAGAGCTGCAAAACGATCCCCTGATGCTGATGCGCGGCTCGCAGCTCGCTCTGGCGCAAAACGGCCAGAAGCTGCGGCTGATGGACGGCTGGCTGGTCACACAGGATGAGGCGGGAAACTACTGGTATCTGCTGCACGGCGAGCTGGCGGGCTCGTCATTTGATATGCAGCAGACCCACCGGCTCGTGACGACGCTTAACGCGCTGCAGGAGAGGCTAAAAGCGCGTTTCCCGCAGGCGCAGCTGCTTTCTCGCGGGACCGTGTTCTACAGCGATTACGCCAGCCAGCAGGCCAAACGCGACGTCTCGACGCTGGGCATCGCCACCCTGCTTGGCGTGTTCCTGCTCATCGTGGCGGTGTTCCGCTCTCTGCGCCCGCTGCTGCTGAGCGTGCTCTCCATTGCCATCGGCGCGCTGGCGGGTACGGTGGTGACGCTGCTGCTCTTTGGCGAACTGCACCTGATGACGCTGGTGATGAGCATGAGCATCATCGGTATTTCAGCCGACTACACGCTCTACTACCTGACCGAAAGGATGGTGCACGGCGCGGAGCATTCCCCCTGGCAAAGCCTGGCGAAAGTGCGCAATGCGCTGCTGCTGGCGCTGCTGACGACCGTCGCCGCCTACCTGATTATGATGCTGGCCCCCTTCCCCGGGATCCGCCAGATGGCGGTGTTCGCCGCCGTGGGGCTGAGCGCCTCCTGCCTGACGGTGATTTTCTGGCATCCGTGGCTGTGCCGGGGTTTACCGGTGCGCCCGGTTCCGCTGATGGTTATCATGCTGCGCTGGCTGGCCGCCTGGCGACGCAATAAAAAACTGTCCGTTGGTTTGCCCGTCGCGCTGGCGCTGCTCTCCGCCGTAGGGATGAGCACCCTGAGGGTGGACGACGACATCGCCCAGCTGCAGGCGCTGCCGAAAGATATTCTGGCGCAGGAGAAGGCCATTACCGCCCTGACCGGACAGAGCGTCGATCAGAAATGGTTTGTGGTTCATGGCGCCTCGCCTCAGCAAACGCTGGAGCGGCTGGAAGCCTTTACCCCGGCGCTGGCACAGGCGCAGAAAGCCGGAGAGATCGTCCGCTGGCGTACCCTGCCGCTGAACTCGCTGGCGCGCCAGAAAAGCGATCTGAAGCTGCTGCGCGAGGCTGCTCCTGCAGTAACGAACGTGCTGAAAAGCGCCGGGCTCAGCGCCGTATCCCCAAATCTCGACGCCATGCCGGTCAGCGTGGACGCGTGGCTTAAAAGCCCGGCCAGCGAAGGCTGGCGTCTGCTCTGGCTGACCCTGCCCAACGGGGAAAGCGGCGTGCTGGTGCCGGTGGACGGCGCGAAAAACAGCGCTTACCTCGGTGAACTGGCCGCGCGCCATGACGGCGTCGTCTGGGTCGATCGCAAAGCCAGCTTTGACAGCCTGTTTGCCCTCTACCGCACGCTGCTGACGGGGCTATTGTTTGCCGCGCTGGCGGTGATTGCCTGCGGGGCGATGCTGCGCCTCGGCTGGCGTAAAGGGCTGATAAGCCTGGTGCCGTCCGTGCTGTCGCTGAGCTGCGGCCTGGCGGTGCTGGCCGCAACGGGCCACCCGGTGAATCTGTTCTCACTGCTGGCGCTGGTACTGGTGCTCGGCATTGGCATTAACTACACGCTGTTTTTCAGCAACCCGCGCGGTACGCCGCTGACCTCCATGCTGGCGATTACGCTGGCCATGATGACCACGCTGCTGACGCTGGGCATGCTCGTCTTCAGCGCCACCCAGGCCATCAGCAGCTTTGGTATCGTGCTGGTAAGCGGTATTTTTACCGCCTTCCTGCTGGCTCCGCTGGCGATGCCGGATAAGAAAGAGAGAAAACGTAAATGAACGCTTTTTATCGCGCCGTTGCGCTGGCCGCGGCGCTGTTGCTGGCAGGCTACAGCCATTCGACCGATACCAAAGAGACGCGGCCCCAGGCCTGGCTCCAGCCGGGAACTAAAGTTACGCTGCCGCCGCCCGGCATCAGCCCGGCGGTAAGCTCCCAGCAGCTGCTGACCGGCAGCTTTAACGGACAAACGCAGTCTCTGCTGGTGATGCTCAACGCGGATGCGCATAAGGTCACGCTGGCCGGGCTCTCTTCCGTGGGCATTCGTCTGTTCCTGGCAACGTACGATGAGACCGGTATTCATACCGAACAGTCGATCGTCGTGCCACAGCTGCCGCCCGCCAGCCAGGTGCTGGCCGACGTGATGCTCAGCCACTGGCCGATTAGCGCCTGGCAGCCGCAGTTGCCGAAGGGCTGGACGTTAACGGACAATGGCGATCGGCGCGAGTTGCGCAACGCCAGCGGCAAGCTGGTGACGGAGATTGTCTACCTGCAGCGCAAAGGCAAGCGCGAGCCGATCAGCATCGAGCAACACGTCTTTAAATACCACATCACCATTCAATATCTGGGTGACTGAGATGATTTATATATCCGCTGTTGGCATGGTCAACGCGCTGGGCAACTCGCCTGACGAGATTGCCGCGAACCTGACGGCAGGCGTGGCGCCGGGGATGCACGCCCGGACCGGCTGGCTGCAGGGTTTACCCGAAGCCGTACTGGGCGGCGTGGAAGGCGAGCTTCCGCCCATCCCGGACGCCTTCTCCGCACACCGCACCCGCAATAACCAGCTGCTGCTGGCCGCGCTGGCGCAGATTCAGCCCGCCGTTGACGAGGCCATCGCCCGCGTCGGCCGCGACCGGGTGGCCGTGGTGCTGGGGACCAGCACCTCCGGGCTGGATGAGGGCGATGAGCACGTGCGCCGCATGACCCATGGCGAAGCGAGCACGCGCTGGCAGTATCCGCAGCAGGAGCTTGGCGATCCGTCCCGCTTCCTCGCCAACTGGCTTCAGCTCGAAGGCCCGGCCTATACGATCTCGACGGCCTGCTCTTCCAGCGCGCGGGCGATGATCGGCGGCAAACGTCTTATTGAAGCCGGGCTGGTGGACATCGCCATCGTCGGCGGGGCCGATACCCTGAGCCGGATGCCCGTCAACGGCTTTAACAGCCTTGAATCCTTCTCCCCCACGCTCTGCGAGCCGTTTGGTCGCGACCGCCGGGGGATCACCATCGGTGAAGCCGCCGCGCTGATGGTATTGAGCCGGGAGCCCGCCGACGTGGCGCTGCTCGGAACGGGCGAATCCAGCGATGCGTACCATATTTCCGCTCCGCATCCGCAGGGCGAAGGGGCGATAAGGGCGATCGCGCAGGCGCTTAACGAAGCGGGTATGCAGCCGCAGGATATCGGCTACATCAACCTGCACGGCACGGCCACGCCGCTCAACGATCAGATTGAATCGCAGGTGGTGCACGATCTCTTCGGGGAAAGCGTGCCGTGCAGCTCAACCAAACACCTTACCGGCCATACGCTGGGCGCCGCCGGTATTACCGAAGCGGCCCTGAGCTGGCTGATTCTGACGCGCGATCTGCCGTTGCCGCCGCAGGACTTCGCCCGCTACGCGCCGGACGATACTCTGGCGCCGTGCGGCCTGCTGCACCAGCGCGCCGCTCTGAAAAAACCGGTCATTTTGTCTAACTCGTTCGCGTTTGGCGGCAATAACGCCAGCATCCTGCTGGGGAGAGCTTCATGAGCTACTTATCACCCGAAGCCTATTTGCCGCACGAGGCGCCAATGATGCTGCTGGGATCCGTTGAGAACGTTACGGACGACACGGCGGTCTGCCGCGTGGCCGTCAATGGACAAAGCGTGCTGGCGCCGTTTCTCAATGCCGATGGCGACCTGCCGGGCTGGTACGCGCTCGAGCTGATGGCGCAGACCGTCGGCGTCTGGTCGGGCTGGCATCGCCAGCAGCAGGGGCAGGAACATATCGCGCTGGGCATGGTGCTCGGCGCGCGCGAGCTGGTCTGCGCCAGCGGGCATTTCGCCGCAGGCCTGACGCTGGACATCACCGTTAAGCTGCTGATGCAGGACGAACGCTTCGGCAGCTTTGAATGCGCGATTTCCGCTAATGAAGAGACGCTGGCCACGGGCCGGGTCAACACCTTCCAGCCGAGCGCAGAAGAATTAACATCGCTTTTTAATCAGGGATCTAACGCATGAGTCGTTCCGTACTGGTCACAGGGGCCAGCAAAGGCATAGGGCGCGCCATTGCCCGCCAGCTCGCCGCCGACGGGTTTACCGTAGGCGTGCATTACCATCGTGATGCCGCAGGCGCGCAGGAGACGCTGGACGCCATCACGCAGGCGGGAGGCAACGGTCGTTTACTCGCCTTTGATGTGGGCAACCGCGAACAGTGCCGCGAAGTGCTGGAGCAGGAGATTGAAGCCCATGGCGCATGGTATGGCGTGGTCAGCAACGCCGGAATTACCCGCGACGGCGCCTTTCCGGCGCTGAGCGAAAACGACTGGGATAGCGTGATCCACACCAATCTCGACAGTTTTTATAACGTCATTCACCCCTGCATTATGCCGATGATTGGCACCCGTAAAGGGGGACGCATTATCACCTTATCGTCCGTCTCCGGCGTGATGGGCAACCGCGGACAGGTGAACTACAGCGCGGCCAAAGCGGGCATTATCGGCGCCACCAAAGCGCTGGCGATTGAGCTGGCAAAACGCAAAATCACCGTCAACTGCATCGCCCCGGGCCTGATTGATACCGGCATGATTGAGATGGAAGAAGCCGCGCTGAAGGAAGCGATGTCCATCATCCCAATGAAACGTATGGGCCAGGCTGAAGAGGTCGCCGGGCTGGCAAGCTATCTGATGTCGGATATCGCGGGCTATGTTACCCGCCAGGTCATTTCCATTAACGGAGGAATGCTATGACGCGTCGCGTGGTGATTACGGGCATGGGCGGCGTGACCGCCTTTGGCGAAAACTGGCATTCCGTGTCCAGCAGGCTGCTGGCGTATGAAAACGCGGTGCGTAAAATGCCGGAATGGCAGGTGTATGATGGCCTGCATACCCTGCTGGGCGCGCCGATCGACGATTTCTCGCTGCCGGAACACTACACCCGCAAGCGTATTCGCGCCATGGGCCGGGTGTCGTTGATGTCGACCCGCGCCACCGAGCTGGCGCTGGAGCAGGCGGGGCTGATTGGCGAAGCGGTGCTCACCAACGGTCAAACCGGTATCGCCTACGGTTCTTCGACTGGCAGCACCGGTCCGGTCAGCGAATTCGCGACCATGCTCACCGAAAAGCACACCAATAACATCACCGGGACAACCTACGTCCAGATGATGCCGCACACTACGGCGGTGAATACCGGCCTGTTCTTTGGACTACGCGGCCGCGTCATCCCGACCTCAAGCGCCTGTACCTCCGGCAGCCAGGCGATTGGTTACGCCTGGGAGGCGATTCGCCACGGGTATCAGACCGTGATGGTCGCGGGGGGCGCGGAAGAGCTTTGTCCGTCTGAAGCGGCGGTATTTGATACGCTGTTCGCCACCAGCCAGCGCAATGACGCCCCTAAGCACACCCCGTCGCCATTTGATACGCAGCGCGATGGTCTGGTGATTGGAGAAGGCGCAGGCACCCTGATTCTGGAAGAGCTCGAGCACGCAAAAGCGCGCGGGGCCACGATCTACGGCGAAATCGTGGGCTTTGCCACTAACTGCGACGCGGCCCATATCACCCAGCCTCAGCGTGAAACCATGCAGATTTGCATGGAGCAGTCGCTGTCCATGGCGGGATTAAGCGCCCGGGATATGGGGTATATCTCCGCGCACGGTACCGCCACCGATCGCGGCGATATCGCCGAAAGCCTGGCCACCGCCGCTATCTATGGTGACAGCGTGCCGGTTTCCTCGCTGAAGAGCTATTTTGGCCATACGCTGGGTGCCTGCGGCGCGCTGGAAGCGTGGATGAGCCTGCAGATGATGCGCGAAGGCTGGTTTGCCCCGACGCTCAATTTAACGCAGCCGGATGAGCAATGCGGTGCTTTAGATTATATTATGGGAGAAGCCCGTCAGATTGACTGCGAGTATCTGCAGAGCAATAACTTCGCGTTTGGCGGCATCAACACCTCGATTATCATTAAACGCTGGGCGTAACTATGTACCAGTTTGTACTGGGAAAAATCTCCACCCTTTGCGCGGACCCGATGGCGTCAGCGCTCGCAGACAGGGCGCCTCAGGGTGCCCGACAGGCCTCCTGGCTGGCCGGGAGGACGCTGCTCGCCAGAACGTTATCCCCTCGCCCGCTCCCCGACATCATTTACGGCGAGCAGGGCAAACCGGCCTTTGCGAAGGGTCATCCGCTGTGGTTCAACCTGAGCCACAGCGGTGACGATATTGCCCTGCTGATGAGCGATGAAGGTGAAGTCGGCTGCGATATCGAAGTGATTCGCCCGAGGAAGAACTGGCAGGCGCTGGCTAATGCGGTGTTCAGCATGACGGAGCATGACGAGCTGGAGCGTGAAACGCCCGAGGAACGGCTTTCCGCGTTCTGGCGTATCTGGACGCGGAAAGAAGCGATTGTGAAACAGCGTGGCGGCAGCGCATGGCAGATTGTCAGCATCGACAGCACGGCGCAGACGCACGCGGTCAGTCAGCTACAGGTCGGCTCGCTGAGCCTTGCCGTCTGCACATCGACCCCTTATACCCTGACCCACGAGTCGATTATTCACGTTGGGACGTTCGGGGCAGAAAAATCACTAACACGCCCAGAATAATAAACCCGACGCCCACCAGCCCGTGCCAGGAGAAGCGCTCCCCCCAGCCAGGCAGCAGGATCGCGGCGCCCCACACCAGAATATAGCTGAGGCTCAGCAGGGCATAGGCTTTGCTGAGCGCCATACGGTGCAGCGCCAGATACCAGCAGCCCATGGACGCCACATACCCCGTCAACCCCAGCAGCAGCGCGCCCGTGCCGGACGAGAAGTGCCACAACGCGGAAACAAACACCAGGATCTCACTGACCGGTGGCAGTGCCTGCATGGCATTGCGCAGCAGCAGCTGCGCCGCGCTGACTAACAGCACGCTGCATATGGCCCAGAACGCTCCTTTCACAGGCTCCCTCCCAGGATAACAATCCCAATGATGATGAACCCTACCCCCAGCCAGTGATGCGCAGCGACGTGCTCACGCCAGAACGCCTTCGCCGCCAGCGTCACCCAGACAAAATTGAGGCTCAGCATAGGATAGGCAATACCGACAGGCAGGCGTTGCAGCACCACCAGCCAGACCAGCATCCCGCTGCCCAGCGCCAGCAGTGCCAGGCCAAGCCACAGCGCGATGTGCGCCCCGCGCCGCCCGGCTTTCGCCGGACGGGTGGCCTGTTTCTGGCACAGCTGTCCCGCGCAGCTGAGCAGGCTTGCCAGTATCAGCCAGAGCCAGGTCATCACTTCGGCAGATACTCCAGCAGGGCCAGACGCCCCTGAATATACAGGCTGTCCGGTTTCGGCAGATTTGCGCGCGCGATTTCATCGTGTTTTGACAGAAGAATCACCAGCGATACGCGCCCCTGCTGACGATGCTCCGCCAGCCACTGCGCGAAGTCATCTTTATCAACATAACGATCTTTCGCATCGGGATAATCCAGTCCGTAGCGCAGTTCGCCGCTTTGATCGAACATCGTGATGTCATTGCGCTTCAGCTCCCACGCCAGGCTCGCGGCCACGCCAACGTTATTGGCCAGCACGAATCGGCTTTCCTGAAGCGGCTCGCGCACGGTATCGACCAGCGACTGCGGCTGTTTGGAATCCACCACCAGGTTCGGAATGGCAAAACCAATCAGCAGCGCCAGCCCTGCAGGGCACAGTGCCGCCAGCCACCAGCGCTGCTGGCTCTGTCTGAACGTAAACCAGCCTACCGCGGCCCAGATGAGGAACGCCACCACCGCACAGAAGACTTTATACAGTTCAACCGACGTCCAGACCGGATGCTTCGACAGTCCCCACGGCGAGACCACCAGCGCCGCCACCACGCCGATAACGCCAAACGCCAGGTTAATCCCGCCGTTAATGCGTAACGCTCTGGCACCTTTTTCCGCCGCGAGGCAGGCATAGCGCGCCATCAGGATAGCCAGCGGGGCAAAGCAGGGCAGGATATAGGTCGGCAGCTTGCCTTTGGCGATGCTGAAGAACAGCAGCGGCATCACCACCCAACCCAGCAGATAGAACCCGCCACCCGCGTTTTGTCGGTCATTCCAGCCAAGACGAATCGCGCCGGGCAAAAGTGCCAGCCACGGCAGGCTGCCCGCAATCAGGAACGGTATGTAGTACCAGAACGGGGCTTTATGCTGCGCGTCGCTCTGGGCAAAACGCTGAATATGCTCAACCCAAAAGAAGTAACGCCAGAAGTCAGGCTCACGCTGCGCAATGGCCAGCCCCCACGGCAGAACAATCAGCACGCAGCTCAGGATCGCGAGCCAGCCAAAAATCAGCACCTCTTTCCAGCGCTTCTGGGCGATCACCCACGGCAGCACGCCAATCACCGGAACGGCCAGCGCCAGGAAGCCTTTGGTCATCACCCCCATCCCGCAGGCCAGCCCAAGCAGCACATAGCCACCCGCTTTTCCGGAAACGGTTTGGGCCTGTGATGCCAGCCAGAAGCTGCACATCGCCGCCACCAGCCACAGGGTGATGATAGGATCCAGCACCGCATACGTGCCGATGCCATACACCAGGAACAGGGTCAGGAAGATAAGACCGGAGAAAATAGCGGTCCGCTTATCCCGCCAGAGACGCCAGGCCATCCAGATGACCAGCAGCGCGGCTAAGCCGGTAGAGAAGATAGACCCGGCGCGCACGGCGAGGTTGGTGTGCCCGAACAGCAACTGCCCGATGCTGTTGATCCAGTAGCCAGCAATCGGTTTTTCAAAGTAACGCAGCCCCAGAAAATGCGGGACTACCCAGTCTCCGGATGCCAGCATTTCGCGGCTGATTTCCGCATAGCGCGTTTCATCAGGCTGCCAGAGCAGGCGGATATCGACCGGAATGAGGTAGTAAACGATAAACAGTGCGAGAAGCGCTAAGCCATAACGGGCTGTTTTCATGGGACCGGACTCACGGTTTGTTGATAGCCAAGCCAGCCTTCCCGGCCAGCCATTTCATTACGGACGACTTTGCCCACGGGCAGGGTGCTGAGGTCGTCCGGCAGCAGCTCGCTCAATGGGCAAAATTCAATGCCCTCCTGAGCGGCCATCGTCAGCAGTTCGTCGAAATCATGCTGATACGCAATCCCTTCCACTTCGGCATGGATGGTATACACCGGCGTGCCGGCGTCACGATGGATGCGGTCCAGAATGTAGCGATTGAACTCATCCGCCTTCACCTCGCGCCCGACCACTTCATCCCAGGTGGGAAGCGTGACCGGAATTTGCACCGTTCCGTAGCGATTTTCGCCTAACAGCGGCAAAAAAGGTCCGGTTCCGCGGCAGTCGCTGTTGTAGCGAAACGCAAAGGCTTCTTTGGCCTTCACGACGCGCTGATCCGCACGCCATCCAGCCACGGCGGAGCAGCGCACGGGCTGACCGGTAATGGCCTCCAGCTCCAGCATCCCACGCTCGACCTCACGGGACAGGCGCGGGATATCCCAGACTCCCGCCCAGGCTTGCCAGGCATGGTGGTCCCAGGCGTGCAGACCCACCTCATGATGCTGCGCCGCCTCGCGGATAACGGCTTCATTACCCGCGCCGATACGTCTGCCGGGCCAGGCGGTGCCGGCCAGCAAAATATCCCAGCCGTAGAGGGATGCTGCGCGCGAGCGCAGCATTTTGAACAGAAATGCCGGTTTAATCAGACGCCATAAATGGCGTCCCATGTTGTCAGGCCCCACGCTGAAGAAAATGCTGGAACGCACATCGTGTTTGTTCAGCAGTTCCAGCAGTTTGGGTACGCCGTCACGCGTTCCCCTGAAGGTGTCGACATCAATGCGTAAACCGACTTTTTTCATGAGGCCTGTTCCGAAAGCTCCACGGTGCGCAGGAAGAAATCGAGCGTTTCGTCAATGGTCTGCTCCATCTTCACCGTCGGCGTCCAGTTGAGGCAGCGCTTCGCGTTGCGAATGCTTGGCTTACGGTGCTCAACGTCCTGGTAGCCCTTACCATAGTAGCTGCTGCTTTCCACTTCGCGGAAGCCGGCAAACGGCGGGAACTTGTCGCGCAGCGGATGGCGCTCAAAGCTGGCCAGCAGCATCTCTGCCAGCTCGCGAATGCTCGCTTCGTTGTCCGGGTTACCGATGTTGATGATTTCACCGTTGCAGCGGTTATCTTTGTTTTCGATGATGCGGAACAGCGCTTCGATACCGTCGCTGATGTCCGTAAAGCAGCGTTTCTGTTTCCCGCCTTCGATAAGCTTAATGGGCGAGCCTTCTACCAGGTTCAGGATCAGCTGGGTGATCGCACGGGAGCTACCGATACGCGCCGCGTTCAGGTTATCCAGACGCGGGCCCATCCAGTTGAACGGACGGAACAGGGTAAAGCGCAGGCCTTCTTTCTCACCGTAGGCCCAAATCACGCGGTCCAGCAGCTGTTTGGAGACGGAGTAAATCCAGCGCTGTTTGTTGATCGGCCCGACCACCAGGTTGGAGGTGTCTTCATCGAAGTTCTTATCGGTACACATGCCGTACACTTCAGACGTGGACGGGAAGATGATGCGCTTGTCGTATTTCACGCAGTCGCGGATGATCTTCAGGTTCTCTTCGAAGTCCAGCTCGAACACGCGCAGCGGGTTACGGGTGTACTCGATTGGCGTGGCAATGGCGACCAGCGGCAGCACCACGTCGCATTTTTTAATGTGGTATTCAATCCACTCGGAATGGATGCTGATGTCCCCTTCCACGAAGTGGAAACGCGGGTTGTCGAGGAAACGGCTGATGGCATCCGCGCCGATATCCAGACCGTAAATCTCGTAGTTGTCGTCTTTAAGCAGACGTTCGGTCAGGTGGTTACCGATAAAGCCGTTCACGCCGAGGATCAGCACGCGGGTACGGCGCTTGATGGCAACCACCGGCGCGCTAGTAATCAGCGCCCCGGCCACCAGACCCAGAGACTGCGCCAGCTGCGTGCCCTGAACGTACAGGCCGTTGTCGGTTTGTCCGGTGACGATCTCCAGCGCCTGCTCGCCGCAGCTCACAATCAGCGGAGAGACAGAGACGACGGTGCCCGGTTTGGCAGCCGGAATATCGTCACGCACGCGGGATTTCCAGACGATAAATTTGCTTACGCCAGCAAAGCTGTACGCGCCCGGCCACGGGTCGGTCACGGCGCGCACCAGGTTGTGCAGCTGGCGGGCAGGCTTATTCCAGTCCAGACGACCATCTTCCGGCGCGCGGCGGCCAAAGCAGCTTGCATTGCTCTCATCCTGCGCGGTCTCGCTGAAGGTGCCGTTGAGGATGCCTGGAAGTGCATCACGCAGCAGCGTCTGCGCCGTCGCATTCAGCTTTTGATGCAGCTGCAGCGCCGTTTCGTCCGCATCAATAGCGACCTTCTGCTGTGCCACGATAGCGCCCGCGTCCGCACGGCGCACCATGCGGTGCAGCGTTACGCCCGTTTCCGTTTCACCGTTCACCAGCACCCAGTTCAGCGGCGCGCGGCCGCGGTAGGCGGGCAGCAGAGAACCATGAAGATTAAAGGCGCCTTTTGCGGCCAGACCTAAGATCTCGTCGGAAAGCAGGCTGCGATAGTAGAACGAGAAGATTACGTCAGGCGCGAGCGCGCGGATGCGTTCCACCCACAGCGGATGGTTTACATCGTCCGGTGCATAAACCGGGATCCCGCGCTCGGCGGCGATACGCGCCACGGAGCCAAAAAAGTTATTCTCTCCGGTCGTGTCCGGATGGGTAAAGATTGCCGCAATGTCATAGCCCGCTTCCAGCAGGGCCAGCGTGCCCGTGCACCCCATATCGTGATAGGCAAATACAACAGCTTTCATGGGTGAATTTCCTCTTGAGATGCTTTGTGTTCCTGACGGACAACACGTTGAATAAAGTAGCGCGGACGCGCGCGAACATCGTTATAGATACGGCCAATGTATTCACCGAGAAGGCCCATCCCGACAAACTGGGCGCCGATGAACATAAACAGCACGGCAAAGAGCATGAAGACCCCTTCCGCCGCCCACTGCGGGCCAAAGACCAGGCGCAGCACCACCAGCAGAACGGACAGCGCAAAACCGGCCACGGCGATGATGCTGCCGAACACGCTCAGCAGACGCAGCGGCGTGGTGGTCAGGCAGGTGATGAGGTCATACATCAGGTTGATGAGACGCATAAAGCTGTACTTCGATTCCCCGTGCTCGCGCTCGGCGTGCAGAACCGGAATTTCCGTTGCCTTGCGGGCAAAGGTGTTGGCGAGGATCGGAATAAAGGTGCTGCGCTCATGGCAGTGCAGCATCGCGTCGACAATGTGGCGGCGGTAGGCGCGCAGCATGCAGCCGTAATCGCCCATCGCTTTACCGGTCGTGCGCTGGATAAGGCGGTTGATGGTGCGTGAGGCCAGCTTGCGGAACAGACTGTCCTGACGGTTCTGACGTACCGTGCCGACCACGTCATAGCCTTCATCGGCTTTGGCGACCAGACGCGGGATCTCTTCCGGCGGGTTTTGCAGGTCAGCGTCCAGGGTGATGATCAGATCGCCCGTGACGTGGCTAAACCCCGCCATAATCGCCGAGTGCTGGCCGTAGTTGCGGTTGAGCAGCACGGCAACAATATGGCTGCCTTCGGCCTGCGCGGCCTCGGTCAGCATCAGCGCGGAATGATCGCTACTGCCATCATCTACCAGCAGAATTTCATAAGCCTTGCCCATCGTATCGCAGGCGGCGGTTGTACGGCGGATCAGTTCGGGCAGGCTCTCCTGCTCGTTATAAACCGGGATTACCACGGAAACTTTTTGTACAGGCGGTGCACTGAACATATCAATGTCCTGCAAGCTGATGGAGTGCGGTAATGACGCGGGTTGTGTCGTCATGAGTCATATCCGGGAAAAGAGGGAGAGAACAAATACGCGCGCTATTCCATTCAGAATTCGGGAGCGATACATCAGGAAAACGCTCGCGGTAGTATTTTTGGGTGTGTGCCGCGCGGAAGTGGAGGCCGGTACCGATGCCTTTCTCTTTCAGCGCCGCCATCAGGTTGTCGCGTGAGATCCCGCAGCGCGCTTCGTCAACGCGAATAATAAACAGGTGCCAGGCGTGCACGTGCGGCCATGACGGAATGGTGAGCGGCTGGAACGGCGTATCGGCAAGCTCACGCAGGTAGCGTTCAGCAATTTCCTGGCGGCGCCTGTTAGCCTCTTTCAGCTTGCCTAACTGCACCAGCGCCAGCGCGGCGTTGATGTCCGCCAGGTTATATTTATAGCCCGGCGCGATCACTTCCGCCTGCGGCGCGCGGCCGTGCGTCTGGCGGTCATAGGCATCTACGCCCAGGCCATGGAATTTCAGGCTGCGGATCCGCTGTGCCAGCTGGGCATTATCCGTGACGACTAAGCCGCCTTCCGCGCAGGTCATATTTTTAATGGCGTGGAAGGAAAAAATCGCCGTTCCTTTCCAGCCCACATGACGGTTCTTGTAGTACGTTCCGGCGGCATGGGCCGCATCTTCAATAACCGGAATACCGTGACGTTCGCCGATGGCATGAATGGCGTCGATTTCACACGGCGCGCCGGCATAATGAACGGGGATAATGGCTTTGGTACGCGGGGTAATGGCGGCTTCAACGGCTTCTGGCGTCACCATTAATGTATCTTTGTCCACATCAATCATGACCGGCGTGGCACCCAGCAACACGATCATATTCAGCGTGGAGACCCAGGTCTGGGAAGGGGTAATGACTTCATCGCCCGGGCCAATATCCAGCGCCATCAGCGTGACGTGCATACCCGCGGTGGCTGAACAGACGGCAATCGCATGCTGATTCCCGGTAAGCTGACAGAATGCCTCTTCAAGTTCCTGATTCTTTGGCCCGGTGGTGATCCAGCCCGACATCAAAACGTCCTGAAGCGCCGCAATTTCCTCAGCGCCCATCGACGGCCGCGAAAAAGGCAGAAAATCACTCATTATTAATTTCCTTGCAATAAAAATGGCATGTTTTTGATATTAACCAAATGCCAGCCCGTTTATTTCAACGAACCATAAACTTATATCAAAGTAGCTCTCTTTCCTTAGGGAAAAATTAAGACAAGGTATGCAACGTTATAAAACAACTAGCAGTTGCTTGAAAAACAACAAGTTAAATTACGTTTAATTATTTTTAATGTGATCTTCTGCAACATTCTGAAATGAATTGCTTTAAACCAATCCTCAACAAACAAAAAAAATCCCGGCTATTTCATAATAATATGAAATAGCCGGGAACTTTTCTTTTTAGTTAATTGTCGCGCTTATTACAGGTTATCTGGAAAGTTTTTCGGTAATTCACTGGCTGCGCAGGCAATAACGCTTTCATTATTTGCACCGCAGTCGCGTACAAAGGTGATTGTGGCAAATTCATCAATCACTTCGGTTGGATACGCCGGGCCCGGGTAATGACTCCAACTTACTGATAGTGTTTTATGTTCAGATAATGCCCG